>JAQTPV010000050.1 GCA_028712605.1 Minisyncoccota bacterium
TTTAGGGTTAAAATTTCTCGGGCCGCTATTCGCTATTTTAAAATGCCAGTAAGCTTTTACTCTTTATTCTCAAAAGTTTAGTGGTTCTAAACAACATGCAAATAAAAAGCTTTTCTAAGTCAAAACTGTCTTTTCATTTACCTTATTTATTACAGCTACAAAAAGATAGCTGGAATCAAATATGGGAAAAAGAGGTTCAAGAACTCTTTGAAGAAATGTTTCCCATAAGAGATTATACAAATAAACAGTTTGAGCTGGGATTTGTAAGCTTTAAGCTAGAAAAACCAAAGTATAAATCAGGGGAGGAGGCGAAAGAAAACGACGATACCTTTGATGCCTCAATAAGGGTTAGGTTTTCTTTGAAAAACTTAAAAACCGATGAGATAAAAGAACAAGAGGTGTTTTTGGCTGATTTTCCCATAATGACAGAACATGGTATTTTTATTATCAACGGAGTGGAAAGAGTGGTTATTCCTCAGCTTATTAGGTCTTCTGGAGTTTTCTTTACAGCTCGGCCTTTTAGGGGAAAAAATTATTTCGGAGCCAAAATTATTCCAACTAGAGGCGCTTGGCTTGAATTCGATACCGATGCTTCTGGTTTTTTAGGGGTTAAAATTAACAGACAGAGAAAAGTGGCAGCTACTACTCTGTTAAAAGCATTTGGTTTATGGGAAAGAGCGAAAATTGAAAAAGAATTTGCTTCAATTGATAAGGGTGAAATAAAGTATATTGAAAAAACTTTATCAAGAGATAACACCACAAGCCAAGAGGAGGCCTTTGTGGAAATTTATAAAAAAATTAGGCCAGGAGATTTGGTAAGTCCGGATGCTGCTAAGGACTTGGTTTTGAATATGTTTTGTAATTTTCAGCGCTATGATTTAAGTAAAGTTGGTAGATGGAAGTTTTGGGAACGACTTGAAGAAAGCGTAGAGAAAAAGCCAAGAGAAAACATTAACAAGAATGAAAGAGTTTTAAACCTACAAGATATTATTTTGGTTATTAAAGAAATTATTCGCCTTAACAATGACCCCGAAGCCAAACCTGACCAAATTGACCATTTAGGTAATAGAAGAATTAGAAACTTAGCTGAATTATGTTCGGGTCGCTTAAGAGTGGGCTTTATGAGAATGGAAAGAATTATTAAAGATAGAATGTCCACTTTGGATGCAGCTACTATAACGCCTTCACAGATTATTAATCCCAAACCAATGATGGCGGTTATTCAAGAGTTTTTTTCGGCCTCACAATTTTCGCAATTTATGGACGGTGAAAATCCTTTGGCTGAGTTAGAACATAAAAGGCGTTTAACAGCCACAGGTCCTGGAGGCCTAACTCGGGAACGGGCTGGCTTTGAGGTAAGATATGTTCAGCCAAGCCATTATGGTAGAATTTGTCCTATTCAAACTCCTGAAGGCCAGAATGTTGGGCTTATAAATCATTTGGCTGGTTTTGCTAAGGTAAATACTTTTGGATTTTTAGAAACTCCTTATTTTAAGGTAAAAAATGGCCGCATTACTGATGAAAGTTTTTACTTAACAGCTACCCAAGAAGAAAGATGTAGTATTACTCATGCTGGTGTTGATTTTAATGAAAAAGGAATGATTATTGCCGATGAGGTTGAAGCTAGAAAAAAAGGCGAGCCACGAAAGATCAGTAAAATGGAAGTTGACTATATTGATGTTTCGTCAAAACAGCCCTTATCAGTAGCTACTTCTTTGATTCCTTTTTTACAAAATGATGATGCTAACAGAGCTCTAATGGGTTCTAATATGCAACGCCAGGCCGTACCTTTGCTTATACCCCAAGCCCCTTTGGTGGGCACTGGCACTGAAAGAAATGTAGCTATTGATTCTGGAGAAACAATTATTGCCCCAGAAAACGGCGTTATTACGGAAGTTGATGGGAGTCAAATTAAACTAAAAACTAAAAAAGAAGTTTTAACCTATAATTTAAAGATTTTTCAAAGAAGAAATCAATATACAGCCACTCATCAGCGGCCAATTGTTAAAAAAGGCGATCAAGTAAAAAAAGGAGATGTTTTAGCTGATGGAGCTGCTATTGACCAAGGACGCTTGGCTTTGGGCAGAAACATCTTTGTGGCCTTCTTGCCTTTTAGAGGTGGGAACTATGAAGATGCAATTGTAGTTTCAGAGCGTTTGGTTAGAGATGATGTTTTTACTTCAATTCATATTGAAGATTTTACTTGCGATGTTAGAGACACAAAATTGGGTCCAGAGCTTACTACCTGCGATATTCCTAATGTTTCTGAAGAAAAATTGAAAGATTTAGATGAGGAAGGTGTGGTCAGGACTGGAGCTGAAGTTGGGCCAAATGACATTTTGGTTGGAAAAATTTCACCTAAAGGTGAAAAAGTTTTAACAGCTGAAGAAAGGTTATTAAAAGCTATCTTTGGAGAAAAAGCTAAAGAAGTTAAAGATACTTCTTTGCGAATGGAGCATGGTAAAAGAGGTAGGGTGATTAAAGTTAAAATTTTCTCAAGAGATAAAGGAGATAAATTGGAGCCAGGTGTTTTAAAAAGAATCAAAGTTGAAGTTGCTCAAATTAGAAAAGTAAAAGTAGGTGATAAATTAGCTGGAAGGCATGGCAATAAGGGTATTGTGGGTAAAATTGTGCCGGTTGAAGAAATGCCATATATGGTGGATGGAACTCCAGTGGACATTGTTTTAAATCCTCTGGGCGTTGTTTCTAGAATGAATATTGGCCAAATTTTAGAAACTCATTTGGGTTGGGCAGCTCACGAATTAAACTACTTAGCTATTACTCCATCTTTGTTAGGAGCAACTGAAAAGGACATAAAAGAGGAGTTAAAAAAAGCTGGACTTCCTGAATCAGGACAAGTTGTTTTATACGATGGAAAAACCGGCCAGCCATTTCCAAGCAAAATAACGATTGGGTATATGTATATGATGAAGCTTATCCATATGGTTGAAGATAAGATTCATATGCGTTCAATCGGGCCTTATTCTTTAATCACTCAACAGCCATTAGGAGGAAAAGCTCAATTTGGGGGACAAAGATTTGGAGAAATGGAAGTTTGGGCTTTGGAGTCCTATGGAGCTGCTCATACATTACAGGAAATGTTAACTATTAAATCTGATGATGTGCCAGGTAGAGTGGCTACTTACGAAACAATTCTAAAGGGCGAGGCAGTGAAAAAACCCAATATTCCAGCTAGTTTTAATCTTTTGGTGTCTGAGCTTAAATCTCTTGGTTTAAATATTGAAATCAAGGGTATTTTAGCTGAAGAAGATGAGGATGACTTTGTGCCCAAAAGATTAGAGCAACTGAAATAAATTAATATTTAAATTTTAATTCCATGAAAGTATCAGACCTCCAATCTATAAGAGTAAAACTGGCTTCGCCCGAAGATGTTTTAAGATGGTCTAATGGTGAAG
>JAQTPV010000021.1 GCA_028712605.1 Minisyncoccota bacterium
ATCAACAATTGGATTATGTAAAAGAGATTTTGCGGGCCCTTAAAATTCCTATTTATGAGCAGCAGGGCTTTGAAGCGGACGATGTTATCGGCACCATTACTTGCTTGGCTAAAAGAAGGCAGGTTCACCCCAAAATCCAAGTGGTTATTTTAAGCGGCGATTTAGATAATTTGCAGCTAGTTGATGGGCAAACCAAGGTTTACACCATGCGCAAGGGAATTAAAGACACGGTGCTGTACGACGAAGCTGCTGTTAAGGAAAGATATGATGGCCTAAAGCCGGAACAACTTTTAGATTATCGGGGCTTGCGAGGCGATCCTTCAGACAATATTCCGGGGGTCACTGGTATTGGTGAGAAAACAGCCATTGAATTATTAAAAGAATTCGGTACCCTAGAAGATTTATACAAGGCCATTAAAGAGAGCTCGCCTAAGGTCAAAAAAATAAAGCCCGGAGTTTTGGAAAAACTAAGGCAATATGAAGAACAGGCGCTTTTGTCCAAGCAACTATCAGTGATTCATTGCCAAGCACCCGTGGATTTTAATTTAAAAGATTGCTTATGGGGACGATATGGCCCAGCTGAGGTGAAAAAGGCATTAACAGATTATGAGTTTTATTCATTGGTTGATAAATTTTTAAAAAATGCCTCTGACGCCGAAGAAAAAAAAGAAGTATTGAGCAGTCAGTCTGCTTTTGATTTTTCGGCCAAGCTAAGTAAAGCCAGAGACGATAGTGAGCCCAAGGATTTATTAGGAGAGATAAAACGCTTGCAAAAAGAGGGTATTTTATCGCCTCGGGTGGCCAAGCTGGAAAAAGATTTAGTACCAGTTGTTCAACGAATGCAGGCGCTTGGCATTAAGGCTGACATAGAAGCCTTAGCCGAGCTGGCTGTCTATTTGGAGAAGGAGTTAAATTCTTTAGAGAAGAAAATATACAAAAAAGCTGGCTCTGAATTTAATATCAATTCGCCAGCTCAAGTTAGCCAAATTCTCTTTGAAAAGTTAGACATTTCCACCATTGGTTTGAAAAAAACTCCGGGTGGGGCCATCTCCACAAGGGAATCAGAATTAGTAAAGCTTAAGGGTGCGCACCCGATAGTGCATTTTATTTTAGATTATCGGGAATTAGCCAAATTAAAATCAGGCTTTGTTGATTCGCTACCAAAAATGATTGCTGATGATGGCCGGATCCATCCGCATTTCCATCAATTAGGCACAGAAACTGGCAGAATGAGTTGCTCTGACCCCAATCTGCAGAATATTCCCATTAAGGGTGCACTAGGAAAGGCCATCAGAAAATGCTTTGTGGCTGAACAAGGCTATCAATTTTTGTCAGCCGATTATTCGCAGGTGGAGCTGCGGATTGCCGCTTGGTTGTCAGGTGATAAAAAGATGAACATTTTTTTGAAAGAGGGTCAAGATATTCATACCCTAACAGCCAGCCAAATTTTTAATCTAAAACCAAGCGAAGTGACTAAGGAAAAGCGCGATTTTGCTAAAACCCTCAATTACGGCATTTTTTATGGCATGGGACACATCTCTTTGGCTGAAAGAACTGGTGTGGACAAAAAAACAGCTAAAGAGTTTATCCAAAAATACTTTGAAACATTTTCAGGCATTGCTCAATATATTCAAGAAGCTAAAGAAAAAGCCCGAGGGCAAGGGTTTGTGGAAACTTATTTCGGCCGAAAGAGATTTTTGCCAGAAATTAATTCCTCTGATCCGCGATTGAGGGCGCAGGCAGAAAGAATGGCCGTCAATATGGCGCCTCAAGGCACTTCAGCTGACGCTATTAAAATGGCTATGGTGAAGATTGATCAGGAGGGGTTGCTTAGTGATGATTGTCGTTTGCTGTTGCAAATCCACGACGAGCTTTTATTTGAAATCAGAAATGACCATTTAGAAAAATCAGCCTTGGCCATTGAAAAAATTATGGAAAACATTATTGAAGAGCATGTTTTTCTGGCGGTTGATGTAAGTCGTGGCCGCAATTGGGGAGATCTGAAGCCCCTTTAATATTTGGCTTGTTTATTATTTAAGAAGTTTTAAAATAAACCAGGGGTTGCTCAATGTTATCAGGAATATTTTATGGTTAATAATTTATCAAACAGCGATGGTAACGATATTGTACCTGGCGATTTGGCTCAATGCCAAAAAGAGCTTGGGGAGCTTAAGCGGCAAAGGGCGGCTGAGGCTAAGGGCTTAATGGAATCAAAAGGAGCGCTTTTGCGCCTTTTAGATGATGCTGAAAAGGAGAAAGGGTTCGCTGAAGAAGAGCGAGATAGGACCATCGCCATTATTAAAAATTTAGGGGACGGTATCATTATTATTGAACAGGAAAAAGTGGTTTTAGACAATCCCAAGGCGGAGGCCTTTTTTGATATTGAGGCGACGGAGATTGTGGGCCAAGAGATTTGGAACTTGATTAGCCATCCTAAGCTATCGCCTTTGATTAAATTATTGCAGGATTATCGTTTAGATCTAACCAAGCAAGAGTTGGTACTAAGAGAGGGTCTGATTTTAGAGGTTTCCGCTGTAGCCATTATCAGAGGCAGTGAGGAGGGCGGCAAGATGGTTATTTTGCATGACATCACCAGGGAGAAATCCATGGAAAAAATGAAGACCGAATTCGTGTCTATCACCGCTCATCAGTTGAGAACTCCCTTATCGGCTATTAAATGGACTATGAATATGATGCTTGATGGTGACTTGGGACCGGTACCCGAAGGCCAGCGAGATTTTTTGCAAAAAACCTATCAAAGCAATGAACGGATGATCCGCCTGGTTAATGATCTCTTAAACGTAACCCGCATTGAAGAGGGTAGATTCCTTTATGATTTAAAACCTCAAAACATTATTGAGTTAACCGAAAAAATCATTTCGCCCCTTAGGGAATTAGCCGAAAAAAAAGGCTTGAAATTTATATTTGAAAAGGCTTCCATCAAGGTGCCGCCCATTTATGTTGATCAAGAAAGATTTGGGATTGCCTTGCAGAACTTAGTGGATAACGCTATTCACTATACTACGCAGGGTAAGGTTTTGGTTTCTACGGCCTACGACGAGCAGAAAGAGGAATTCTATTTTATGATTAAAGACGAAGGCATTGGCATACCGATTGAACAACAGAAAAGAGTATTTTCAAGATTTTTTAGAGCTCCCAATGCTGTCAAAACCGAAACTGAAGGTACGGGCCTCGGTTTATTTATTGCTAAGAATATCGTTGAGGCTCATGGGGGTAAAATTTGGTTTGAATCAGAGGAAGGCAAGGGCGCTAGCTTTTACATTATGATCCCAAGGGATTCTCGGCAAAGATAAAGAGGCCGCGCTTGCTTTTTCTAATCTTTAAAGTAAAATATAAATAAACCAGCCACCTGCTTCGTTAGTAAGGTGGAGCATATAGTTGATTACAGGCGATATGAAGACTATTTTACTTATTGAAGACGAAGAAATTATTTATAATTTACTTCAGAAAAAGTTAACTAATGAGGGATACAGGGTAATTTTGAGCAAAGACGGCGCGGAAGGCATCGCGGCAGCCCAAAAAGAAAAGCCAGACCTGATTTTAACGGATATCATTATGCCAAAGAAGGACGGCTTTGAGGTATTAGAGGCGGTGAAAATGGATCCTAATTTAAGTTCTGTGCCAGTAATTGTTATATCAAATTCCGGTCAGCCCGTGGAGTTGGAAAGGGTGAAGCAATTGGGCGCAAAAGATTGGCTGATTAAAACAGAGTTTGACCCCAAAGAGGTTGTGGATAAAGTTAAAAAACAAATTGGTTAAATTTGAGCGTAATAAATTAACGGCGGGTTCTCACAAGGATAATTTGTGA
This sequence comes from Minisyncoccota bacterium, assembly GCA_028712605.1. GTDB lineage: Bacteria > Patescibacteriota > Minisyncoccia > Minisyncoccales > CG1-02-41-26 > JAPLWD01. Next base: position 3,830 of record JAQTPV010000021.1, read on the forward strand.
AACATCCGTATTGAATTGCTTAATTTATTACTAAATTAATTATGAAGGTTCTCATTGTTGAAGACGATAAATTTTTAAGAGAGTTAATGTCAAAAAAGCTTGCTAGTGAAGGCTTTGAGCTTGTTGAGGCTATGGATGGTGAAAGCGGCGTTAAAAAAATCAAAGAAGAAAAACCAGATATAGCCCTTTTGGATTTAATTTTGCCAGGCATTGATGGATTTGAGGTTTTAGCCAAAGTTAAAGAAGATCCGCTGACCGCCTCTATCCCAGTAGTAATTTTATCTAACTTAGGTCAGAAAGACGATGTGGAGAAAGGGCTTAAGCTCGGGGCCACTGATTATCTGGTTAAGGCTCATTTCACGCCCAATGAAATTATTAAAAAGGTGAGAGAGGTTCTGGGTAAATAATCAATTCAAAAAGGGGTCAGGCGCTCTGCCGGTTTAATTTTTCTTTTTGTTTTGAGTCGCTGAACTATGCCTGAGCTGCCAGAAGTTCAAACAACTATAAACGGTTTAAGAAAAAAGGTCCTTGAGAGGATTTTTTTTGATGTAGAAACAGACATTTCTCAAAAAATCCGTTGTTTCGTAGGTGGTCGCAACAAAGGCTTCCCTGAATTTAAAAAACAAATCAGGCATAAAAGAGTTAAGGCCGTTCGGAGGGCAGGCAAAAACATTATTTTAGATTTGTCGCAAGGGTGGTCTTTGCTTATCCATCAAAAGATGACAGGGCACTTGCTTTATGGCAAGTGGAGGAAAGATAGAAATCGCTGGCAAGCCCAAACTAAAGGAGCGGTTCAGCAAGATCCGATGAATCGCTTTATCCATTTGGTCCTTAAGTTAAATAATGGATATCAATTGGCCTTATCTGATGTCAGGAAGTTTGCCAAGATTGAGCTCTGGCCAACCCGGGACTTAGCTGATTCTAAAGAGATGAAAGCCTTGGGGCCAGATGCCTTGTCTGCAGAATTAACCCCATCGCTTTTTAAAAAATTATTATTGAAAAAGAAGGGTAAGATTAAGCAGATTTTAATGGATCAAACAGTCATAGCTGGAATTGGTAATATTTATTCTGATGAAATTTTGTTCCGAGCCAAGGTTCATCCCCAAAGAAGCGCCCAGAGCTTATCTAATGCGGATTTTAAAAAAACTCATCAAGCTATGAGAGTTATCCTTAAAAAGGCCATCCAGTTAAGAGGCACCTCTAGCTCTGATTACCGAGATATTAATGGTAAGAAAGGGGCGTTTGTGAAATTGCTTAAGGTTTACCGCAGGGCTGGCCAAAAATGCCCTAAGTGCCAAGGCATAATTAAGCGTTTGAAAATAGGTGGCCGTAGCGCCCATTATTGTCCTAACTGTCAAAAATAATCTATGCTGGAGCGAGCCCGACGATGCTACCTTAAGGAGGTGGTGTAAATATAAACTATGATTTATTTTTTATACGGAGCCGATACTTATCGGCTGCAGCAAAAAGTTAAGGAAATCAAGGAGCGATTTTTGGAAGTTAACAAGCAAAGTGCCAGCTGGGATGTCGTAGATGCTGGCCAAACAAGCTTTAGGGATTTTTGGGATCTTTTTTGTCAGCGCTCCATTTTTGTTAATAAAAAACTAATTATACTAGAAAATCTATTGCAGGCACTTGATTTCAGCACTCAATTTTTGAGTAAAATGAAAAATATGGTTAGCAGCCATAACGTGGTAGTAGTGATTGGCAGGGAAGATATCCCAGTAAAAGGCATCAGCAAAAAGAAGGGCTTAAAAAACGCCCCAAATAGCAAGTTGTTAACTGTCTTGTTAGAGCAAAGTAAGGCGCAGGGGTTTGAGGTTTTAAGTGGCGTTAAATTGAGAAACTGGGTTATCAAAGAGTTTAATAATTACGGCAAAAAAATTAGCAACTTAGCCTTGGATAAGTTGGTTAGGTTGGTGGGGAAAGATACTTGGAGGCTTAGTCAAGAGATTAACAAGTTGGCCAATTACCAAAAGGCTGCAGAGGTGAGCGCAAAAGATATAGGTTTATTAGTGAGGGGGCAGGCCCTTTCTGAAATTTTTGCCACCTTAGACACTTTAGCGAAACGGGATATCAAGGGAGCCCTGTCTTTGATTGACCAACACTTACAGGAAGGCGACGATCCCATCTATTTAATTTCCATGCTGGCTTTTCAGTTTCGGAATTTGTTACTATTAAAGGTTGTTACCGAAGAAGACCGGGCCGCTAATACTTATCGTTCTAGTGGACAAATCGCTAAAAAATTAGAAATACATCCTTTTGTAGTCCAAAAGGCCATGCAATTAGCCCGCTATTTTACCATAGAGGAGCTGAAAAAGATTTACCAAAATATTTTTGAGGCTGAATTAGCTGTGAAAACCGGTCAGCTGGCCCCGTCAGACAATTTAAGGTTGCTAGTCAGTAAAATTTAAGGTAGTCGTTGCAAGCAAAAACCCCAAACTAAGTTGGGGTTTTTGCTTGCACGTCTTGGATATTTATTTTTGAGGCTTAGCCTCTTGAGAGGCTTTGTTGAGCAAAATTGCCAAACGAGACTTTTTTCTGCTGGCTGTATTTTTCTTGATGGTACCTACTTTGGCAGTTTTGTCTAATGATTTATAAATCTGCGGTAGGAGTTTTTTGGCTTCCTCTATCTTTTTTTCTGTTGATAGGGTCCGCACTTGTTTAATTAAGGATTTGAGCGTGCGTTTTCTTGCTAGGTTAAGTTTATGTCTTTTGACATTTTGCCTTAGAGCTTTTTTGGCTGATTGAGTTATTGCCATAGTACAATTGTTTAAATAATGAATCTAGAATAACAAAATCCCCTAGGTTTTGCAAGGGGGCAGGCAATGTGTTAGAATAAATTTAACTTCGATAGTGTCTTATGCACGATGCCGACATAACGTTTTTTGCTAAAACTAATTTCAGGAATGAGGGTAAGGTTTTTGGCGTTAGGAGGGCTGACCGTCGTCAGCATGTTTATGTTATTGGGAAAACTGGCGTCGGTAAAACTGCGCTTTTAAAAAATATGGCCTTGCAGGATATTGAGCGCGGAGAGGGGCTAGCCATCGTTGACCCACATGGTGAGTTTGTGGAAGAAGTTTTGGATAAGATCCCAGCCTCTCGAGCTAATGATGTGATTTATTTTAACCCCGCGGACATGGATTATCCTATTAGTTTTAATATTTTAGAGGTTCCTGATTCTAAGTACAAGCATCTAGTAGCCTCGGGTTTAATTGGCGTTTTTACTAAGATTTGGTCTAATGTTTGGTCAGCCAGAATGGAATATATTTTGAGTAACTGTATTTTAGCGCTTTTGGACACTCCCAATACTACCTTATTAAGTATTTTAAGAATGTTGGTTGATAAAGATTACAGGCAGCGGATTATTAATAATGTTCAGGACCCAGTGGTTAAGTCCTTTTGGATTAACGAATACGAAGAATGGCAGCCCAACTTCAGAAACGAGGCCATCTCGCCTATCCAAAATAAGGTAGGCCAGTTTTTGAATGTTTCTTTGATCAGAAATATCGTGGGTCAGTCTAAAAGCACCTTGAATATTCCAGACATAATGGATGCTCGAAAGATACTTCTCATTAATGTTTCCAAGGGTAGGATTGGCGAGGACAACTCTGCCTTACTGGGTTCTATGCTGATTACCAAGATTCAGCTGGCGGCCATGGAAAGAGTGAGAATTCCCGAGGATCAAAGAAAGGATTTTTATCTTTATGTTGATGAGTTCCAAAACTTTGTGACCGATTCGTTTGCCAATATCTTATCAGAGGCCAGAAAATATAGACTGGATTTGGTTTTGGCCCACCAATATATCGGGCAATTAATTGCTCAAGATAATACCAAGGTTAGGGACGCTGTGTTTGGCAACGTAGGTACCCTAATCGCTTTCAGGGTAGGGGCTGCTGATGCTGAATTTTTGGAAAATCAGTTTACTCCTGAATTTGCTATTGAAGATTTAGTTAATTTGCCTAACTATAATATTTATTTAAGACTGATGATTAACGGGGTTAGCTCTCGTCCTTTTTCTGCTCAAACCCTACCGCCGATAGCTTCTTCAGATAAAAAAAGCAATAGGGAACTTATTATTAGGCTTTCTCGTGAGCAATACGCCAAGCCCAGGGAAAAAGTAGAAGAAGCAATAGCCAAGTGGTCAGGCGTAATGGAGGAGGCACAAGCGCAAGCTCCCAGGGCCCCAGCCGCTCCAACTCTATATGATGTTAAGTGCAGTCTTTGTGGCAAATGGACTAAGGTTACCTTTAAGCCCGATGGGGTTAGGCCCGTCCATTGTAAGCCGTGTCTCAAGAAGATGGAAAAAGAAAGAGATGAAGCTAGGGGGGGCCGTGAAAGAGAAGAGGGTCCACCTCCTACCCCAAGAAAGCCAGCCACAAGGTCGTTTGAGGGGCCAGAGTGCTTCTCTCAATTAGAAGCCTTAGGTATTGAATTTGAATCAAGTCCAGCTAAGGTGCCTAGTCAAACCGCTAAGCCGAAGGTTTTCTCTGAAGAGAAAGAGGTTGTTAAAAATGTGCCGTCGGCCCTTTCTTTAAGTGAGGCCTTGGGTAAGGAACCCGTTTATTTCAGTAAGTCTAAAAAGAAAAAAGAGGTTGACTTGAATGCTCTAAGAGAGGCCTTGAAAGATTCTAAAGTTGATATTCCCAGTGAAGGGGGAGCTAAGGCTGATGATGAAGTCAAAGAAGAAAGGTCAAATGATACAGGAGAAGTACAAGATGGCCTGGAGGGCTTGGGTATTGAATCTAATACTACGAATAGCGCAGAGGCCGAAGATGATAGGGTGAATGAAAAATAGTTATAAACTAATAATTCTATATGGATGGTAATCAACCCACTAAAACCCCTGTCTTTGATCGACATATTGATGAAATTCTAAAAACACTCAAGCCTCATCAGTCAAAGTGTAAGCAATGCGATGAGGTTTTTGCCATTTTTAAAGAAGACATTGATTTTTACAAGATTTTTCAAGTTCCGCCGCCAAAATTTTGTCCTGCTTGCCGAAGCAGGAGAAGGGCGGCCTTTTACCCGCGGCTTTATGATTTTTTCAGGAAGCCTTGTTCTGCTCCTGGCCATAGTGAACAGGTTATCTCAATATACCCACCAGAAAGCCCGATTAAAATTTATGATCTTGATTTTTGGTTTTCTGACTTTTGGGACCCAATCGAGTTTCAAAAAGACCTTACTCCAGAAAATTTTTTAAAACAATTCCAAGAGCTCGCTTTTGAGACGCCACATCCAGCTGGCATCAGGGGGACTAGATTAACTGATTGTAACTATACCATTGGCGGGCTTGATTCCAAAGACTGTTACTACACAACGACAGCGGCTAGTTCGGAAAATATCTGCTATTCTTTTATGCTTTTGCACTCAAAGCATTGTCTTGACTGTTCGGATTCAGAAGAGCTTGAGCTTTGCTACGAAATAGTTGACTCTAAAAGATGCTATAATTGCTCGTTTTTGCAAGACTGTACTAATTGTATTGATTCGGATTTTTTATTTGATTGTCATAACTGTTCTAGTTGCTTCGCCTGCTGCAATTTAAGAAATAGGCAATATTATTTCTTCAATCAGCCCTGCACCAAGGACGATTATTTTAAGAGAAGAAAGGATGTCTTTTTGGGCAATTGCCAGGCTTTAAAACGGACCAAAAAAGAGTTTGAAGAAAAAGTTCTCAAGATAGCTTTGAGGCGGAATCTCTATACGAAAAACACAATTAATTCTTTGGGCCATAAAATTGAAAATTGTCAGGATTGTTATTTTGTTTTTAGCGGTTATGGCCAGGAGAATCAGCATCTTAGATATTGTGAGGAATTCCAGGGGGCTAAGGATTTAATGGATACTTGTGGCACAAGCTACGATTCGTACATTTACGATACGGCGGCAGCTATCAGGTGTTCCGGAGTTCGTTTCAGTTTTTGGATTACCAACTCCTCTGATATTGAGTACTCCATGTTTTGTGATAACTGTCATCATTGTTTTGGCTGTTTTGGCTTGAAAAACAAGGAACATTGTATTTTAAATAAACAATATTCAAGAGAAGATTATTGGCGGCTGGTGGACGAAATTAAAACTAATCTAGCAAAACAAAATCAATACGGAGAATTTTTTGAGCCACGGGTTTTTAAATTCTATCCTTACAATAACACGATGGCCTTTCTCAGTTTTCCCAAAACCAAAGAAGAGGCCGAAAAAGAAGGATACCTCTGGGCCGAGAGGGAGCGGTGGAGTAGAGAAACCAAGGGTTCTGACCCAAATGTTTTGTTCGCTCCGGATGGTTTGCCAGACGATATTAGAGAAGTCAAGGATGATATTATGAATAAAGCTATTGTGTGCGAAATTTCCAAGAGGCCGTTTAAGTTAGTCAAAAGAGAGTTAGATTTTTACCGCCAAAAAGGCCTGCCTTTGCCCAGTAAGCATCCTTATCAACGGCTGATAGACAGGTCTCAAAAACAAGCCAGCAGATATAGCCTATACGCTTTTGTATGCCCTAAATGCCAAAAGCAAACTCATACCATTTATCCTCCGGAGGCTCAAAAAGAATATAACATTTGTTGCGAAGCTTGTTACCTTAAAGAGGTTGTTTAGTATAAAATTATGTCACCAACGCCTAATTTTGATAAAGCCTTAGAGACAATCTTAACAAAGCTTCAGCCTCATCAGAAAGGTTGCCAGCAATGTCGGATGGTTTTTGACATTTTTAAAGAAGACATTGATTTTTACCAGATTTTTCGGGTTCCTTCTCCAACCTTATGCCCACAATGCCGTTTGCAGAGACGATTAGGGTATAGAATCAATTTGTCTCCTGTTTTTTATAAAAAAGGATGTTCAGCCCCTGGTCATTCCGAAAAAGTCGTTTCAACTTATGCGCCGGATAACCCTTTGAAAATCTACGATTATAATTTTTGGCATTCTGATCAATGGGAGCCGTTTGATTTTGGCAGAAATTATGATTTTTCCAAAAAGTTTTTTGAGCAGTTTATGGATTTTGTCTGGGGTATGCCCCATCCGGCTATTTACAAAGACCCTAGAGGTGTAAATAGCGAGTATGTGGTTTCTGGGCTTCAGCCTAAAAACTGCTATTATTCAGCCGTCCCCTATGCTTCAGAAAATGTTTACTATAGTTCTTTGATAATGTATTCAAAAGATTGTGTGGACTGCATTTATTTAGACAATTGCCAGCAATGCTATGGCAGTGCTAATTTATACAGGTGCCACAATTGTCTGTTTTGCGTTGATTGTTCAGAATGTTTGGATTCCCTCTTTTCATTTAATTGTAAGAACTGTCAGCATTGCTTTGGGTGTGATAATTTAAGGAACAAAAAATATCATTTTTTCAACTTGCCGCTGACGAAAGAGGCGTATGAGCAAAAGCTTAAAAACATTAACTTAGGAGATAGGACCATCCTTTTACAATATTTGCAAAAATTCAGCCATATTTTATCGTCGGCTATTCACAAAAATCTTAATAATTTAAAAATAGCCAATTCCTCTGGCAACGATTTAAGAGAATGCAATAATTGTTTTTGGTGTTTTGAGATTTGGGGGGGATGCGAGAATTTGCGATATGGGGCCAGCTTGGAAAAAGTGAATAACTCAATGGATTTTTTTGGAGGATCTGATAATTCTTTTGTTTATGAATCAACAGGCATTTCTTATTGCAACAATGTGAAATTTTGTTTGCAGTGTAGGCATAGCTCTAATGTTGAGTTTTGCTGTGAGTGCCACAATTGTGAATATTGTTTTGGCTGTTTTGGCTTGAAGAATAAAAAATACTGCCTTTTTAACAGGCAATATCAAGAAAAAGATTATTGGGCGTTAGTAGACGAAATAAAAAGTAGGATGTTAAAAGACGATGAATATGGTGAATTTTTACCGTTAAATAAAGCCTGGGTCCCGTACAACGATTCATCAGCTTCCGTTGACTTTCCATTATCTCAAGCGGAAGCTAAACAAAAGGGCCGGCATTTTCAAGAAGAGGTTAAAAGCGAGATCGATTTATCTAAAGTTCAGTCAATTAAAGCGGAGGATTTACCGGATGATATTGCTAAGGTTCCCGATGAAATATTGGACAAGGCCATCATATGTGCAACGACGCATAAACCCTTCAAGCTCACTAAGTTTGAATTGGACTTTTATAGAAAATATAATTTGTCATTACCAACAGAGCATCCATCAGAAAGGATAAAGAATAGATTAAGGGATTTCCGGCATCCGTATAAGCTTTGGAAGGACACTTGCTTTAACTGTAAAAAAGAGATAAATTCTGGCTGGGATCCAGCTAAAGAATACAAAATTTATTGCGAGGCCTGCTACTTAAGGGAAATTGTTTAGTTTCTAAATCTTATGAACCAAGAAACTAAAATCTGCCAAAGCTGCAAAAGGCAATTCGTTATTGAGCCTGAAGATTTTGCCTTTTACGAAAAGGCAAAATCTCCTCCGCCTACTTGGTGCCCCCAATGCCGGGCTCAGAGACGAATGGCGTTTTTTAACGAACGGATTTTGTATAGAAGAAAAGACAGCAAAACTGGCAAAATAATTTTTTCTGGTTTTTCTGATGGCAATGGTTTTAGGGTTTATGATCATAAGCTTTGGTGGTCGGATGATTGGGACTCAATGGATTATGGCAGAGAATATGATTTTAATAAGTCATTTTTTGCGCAGTTTTCATCTTTATTAAAACAAGTTCCTTTAGCCAGCCGTTCTTTTGTGAGCCCAATAAATAGCGACTATTGTAATAATGCCGGCTATTTAAAAAATTGTTATTTGGTATTTGATGCTGACAATTGTGACAACATTCTTTACAGTTGTATGCTCCATAAATCTCGGGATTCGCTTGATATTTATTATGCCAACAATATAAACTTAAGCTACGATTCTTTTATGGTTTGGGATTGTTCACGGATTTTCTTCTCTTCCCGTTGCGACGATTGTCTGGAGGTTTATTTCTCTAAAAATTTAACTGGCTGCAACAATTGCTTCGGTTGTATGAATTTACGCAATAAAAAGTATCATATTTTTAACAAACCCTACAGCAAAGAAAGTTACCAAGAAAAAATTAAAGAATTTGACCTTAGCTCTTATAGAAACCTGCAGACAATAATCCAACAAGCCAGAGATTTTTGGTTGGAGTTTCCGGTTAAATTTAGAGAGGGCACTAATAATGTAAATGTTAGCGGCGAATATATCGCTGATTCAAAAAACGTTATCCATTCTTACGACGTAACTGGTGGTAAGGATTTAAAGTATTGTCAGATTGTTATTCCTCCGGCCAATGATTGTTATGATTACACTGATTGGGGCCTGAACGCTGACAGGATTTATGAATGCAGTATGTGTGGCCGTGATGTTTCGCGAATTAATTTTTGCTGGGATTGCTACAAAACCGTGAGCAACTCGAATTATTGTGTTCAATGCCATAACTCTCACAATCTCTTCGCCTGCATCGGCCTCCGAAACAAACAATACTGTATCTTAAACAAACAGTACATCAAGGAAGAGTATGAGGAGTTAGTACCTAAGATTATTCAGCACATGAATGATATGCCCTATACCGATAAGAAAGGAAGGGTGTATAGGTATGGGGAGTTCTTCCCACCAGAACTATCCCCCTTCTGTTACAATGAAACCATAGCTCAAGAATA
>JAQTPV010000022.1 GCA_028712605.1 Minisyncoccota bacterium
TAGGCGGTTTATGATTTCTTTAATTAAGGGCTCGCCAATTTTCTTTTGTTCTTCGTTAAGGGACGAAGATTTAGCAATAAGCCCTTTAAAAAATTGATTGCCTTTGCCAACGCTCATATCAACCGCTTCATAGATATTCTGGGTGGCTATTTTTACAGACAAAGCTTCGGGCCTTAACCGCTTACCAGAACAAGTCTCGCATAGATGCTCTCTCATATATTGCCGAATTTCTTCTTTAGCCCACTCTGAATCAGTCTCCCAATATCTCCGTTCCAAGTTAGGAATGACCCCCTCAAAATGATCGCTTGCTTCATAGGAAGCCGCGGGCTTTCCTGCAGAATCGCCATACAAAATCAAATCCAAAATTTCTTTAGGTAATTCTTTAATGGGTACATCCACGGAAAAATGGTGATGCCGCGCTAACTCCTGTAGCTTCCAAAAATAATAACCCTGCCTACCCACTTTATGGGAAGCCCGAGCCCAAGGGAAAATAGCGCCCTCGGAAATAGAGAGATTCTTGTTAGGGACAACTAAGTCTGACGACACTTCCAATTTCTTACCCAAACCCTGACACGAAGGGCAAGCACCATAGGGAGAATTAAACGAAAAGAGACGGGGCTCAATCTCCGGCAATGAGATTTCGCAATACTCGCAAGCTAAATGCTCTGAAAAAATTAAATCCTGTTCGGCTTGTTTAGTTTTTTTGTTTTCATTTTTGGTGCTTATCATTACTATCCCCTTACCCAGTTTTGAAGCCATCTCTACTGAATCAGCCAGGCGCGACCTATCTAAATCATTATCAATGATTAACCTATCAACCACCACCTCAATATTATGCTTTTTCTTTTTGTCTAATTCTTTGTCTTTGACCTCTTCTACTCTTTGGACAGCGCCGTCAATTCTCACGCGAACAAACCCCCCTCTTTCAATCTCTTCCAAAATTGCTCGGTGCTCTCCCTTGCGTCCCCGAACCACTGGCCCCAAAACCAAAAACTCGGTGCTAGCCGGTAATTTTAAAATCTGCTTTAAGATTTGATCAATGGTTTGTCTGGAAACCACTCGGTCACACTTAGGGCAATGCGGCACGCCAATTTTAGCAAAAAGCACCCGTAAATAATCATATATTTCTGTCATGGTACCCACAGTAGACCTGGGATTGTGGCTGGACTTTCTTTGATCAATAGAAATGGCTGGCGAAATACCCTCTATTTTATCTACATCAGGCTTTTGCATCACGCCCAAAAACTGCCGAGCATAGGCCGATAAACTTTCCACGTATCTTCTCTGCCCTTCAGCATACAGAGTATCAAAAGCTAAAGAGCTTTTGCCAGAGCCCGAAACGCCAGTAATCACCACTAACTTGTTCTTGGGAATATCCAAATCTATATTTTTTAAGTTGTGCACCCTAGCGCCACGAATTTTTATATAATCATTAGCCATAATTGGTTTAGAAATACGTATTATACAACTTTTCGGAACAAAATAGAAGAGGGGTGCTTAGTTGATCAATAAACTAGTGAATACTAAAAACGAAAATAGAGATAAGGTAGCGCCTCATCTCTACCAAGAGCAGGGGTTTCTACTTTAGAAAGCTTCCTCCTTCATCAAAATTATCTCTGGCCCGCACAATATTACTCCAATAACAGCCAAAGTGACCACAACAGTACTGTCGATGTTCATCGTCCAGCCAAGCCTGCTGGAAGATAGCATATTGAGCAGCATCCACTAAATCTTGCAACTTAAAACGCGGCACTATTGCACCCCTAATATCAGAACAAACCATTAAAGAAAGGTCAGAATCTATTCTAAGCAACGGACAAAAAGTTAAATGCCCGCAGTCCCAACCAAACCGCCTATCGCAACAACAAACTTTAGCTAACTTGGTGATATATTCTTCCGAACAAGCCAGGTTATAGCCCTGCCTTTTCATCGCCAAAAGAATAGCCATCGTATCCTCAACTTGGGAATAGTGCTTTGGCTTAAGGGCTAATTCTTGATCCGCTGTACGGTAAATAAATTTACCCCAATCGCCCCAAATCAATGGGCAAACATTCATAAACCCACCCAAGTCAGTTATCCATGCCAAAATATTCGGTAACTCATCAAGATTCCTAGCATGAATGACAGTATTAACACCCAATAATGGCACAATACCAACTAACTTTGGAATGAGATTTTTAGCCTGGAGGGTTTTAACATGCGAACAACCGCCAACGGAGTACTCATCGCTAAGAAAATCAAGGCTGAAAAATAGCCCGCTCCTTGGTTTGAAGCCAACACGGTTAGCTATGGCCATAATTTTATCAGCTTGCATCCCATTGGTAGTAACCACAAAATCAAAATTGGAACTGTTAGCGGCCAAGACAAGCTGTTCAGCCTCATCTAAGTCAAAAAACTCTCCGCCCAAAAATTTCAATCTTCGTATGCCAATTAAAGATAAAAGGCTTATGGCTTCCAGTTTTTCTGCCAGACTGGCTTCTTTTCGGGTATGCTCTCCCAAAGAGCAATATTTTGAAGCCTTATTCAGTCCGCATTCGTAAGTAACCACCCATTGGGCTTCATGCATAATATTACTCATCAGCTTCTCCTTCTTGGATTTGTTCTTGTAGCCAAACTGATGTTGCACCATCAATTTCTTCCATCTGAACCTTAACAATTTCCCCAGCCTTTGTTGGTTGTTGTAGCCCAAAAAATCGCGGAGAATAAACCTCCCTTCCTATCTGGTGCCACTGGAATCTGTCTACCAAAACGGCAAATTCCACTTTAAGCGGTTGGCCTGCTTGCCTAATAATTTCAAAAGCCGCTTGAGTAGTAGCTAAAGTATAAGCCACATCATCCCAGACGATGATAATTTTTCCGTCAAGACTTTCTGTAATCTTAAGCGGTTGGCTTATCGGCTGACCATGAGAATCAACAAATGATAAATCGTCGTTGTAGATTTTGATTTTAACGGGTATGACGGGGATAGCAATACCAGTTTGCTTATAAATAACTTGAGCTGCTATTTTAGCAATAGGCACACCCCGCCTAGCCACACCAATAAATATCAAATTGGCTAATTCATTTTGATAGGTTTTGATTACCTCCAAAGCCATTACGGTTATGGTTGCTATAACTTTCTCTTTGTCCATAATCTGCTGCACATTCCTTACTCTTACGTTATCCATTCTCTCCTCCTTGTTAAATTAAAGTTTAATAAAACCCCTTATTTGGGAAATAAGTACCTTCTTAGTGTATTATGCTAAAACAGCCTTGTCAAACAAGGCTGTGGATAATTAAAATACCCCTTAAAACCTATTCGTGAAAAACTTGAGCGGTAAAAATATAGAGGTCACAAGAACCGTCCTGCCAGCAAGTTCTGGGCAAGCCAGCCTTGCCTTCGCAAAGATTGTCTAAAAACTCTTCTCTATCCCACCCCTGCTCAATGGCAACTTGCGGTAAGAACACTCCGCTTCTTAGGCCTTTTTTAACATAAACGCCATGCTTACCAACTTTAATAATATTGGGGTCAGTAGTTTTTTGCATAGGCGATAAAACCGAAATTTCAATTTCCAGATCTTTTAATTCTGATTTCTCCAAAGGCGTAAAACGCGGGTCGTTAAAAGCTGCCGATAAGGCCATTTCTTGAATATTCTTTGCCAAGCCAATGGGCGGGTTAAAGTTGCCGATACACCCACGCAGCTGCTCGTGCTTTTTTAGAGTTACGAATACCCCTCGCTTTTCTTTAAAAATTGGCGCCTGGCTTTCTGGTTCATAATTTTTTTGGTCAAAAGCGTCTGCCAAGGTTTTTCTGGCGATTTGTAAGGCCATCTCTTGCTCTTGGACACTTAAAGCCCCAGCTTCATTTTCAGGATAAAAACCAATGGCGGTATAGCCCACTACGCGATTTTTAGTTTCAGCAAAATAATCGCCGCAGTTAGCATATTTTAATAACTGCGCTTTAAGGCCCAATCGCTTAGCCAAGGCTAAACCAAAAACAACTGCTGGTTCAGCACAGGCTAAAGTGGCCACATTTGGTTTGCCTAACTGCTCCAGCTCCCTAACTTTTTGGATAAACTTGCTAGACTCTCCAGTTAAAATGGCCTCAATAGTTTGCTTGTCTAAATAATTAGCATCTTCATATTTTGGATAATGCGACAAATCAGTGCTAATCACCACAACCGTTTCTTTATCAATAAATGGTGCTATTTTTTCTGCCAACACAAAGGAAGTAGTAGAGCTATCATTACCAAAAAGCAGGGGTACAATCTTAATTTCCCTGCCAAGGGTTTGTATTAAAAACGGCAGCATTACTTCCAGAGAATGCTCGCCCTCATGGACTTCTGAATTAATCTGAACTACAGAATCGCTGCTGATTAGTTTGTCAATAAAATCCTTATCAACTGTCAAATCACCTAAAGGTGTTTGCCAAACATCATTTCCATCAGCCGCCACTTTATCAAAATACTCCTGATGGCTACGGCCAATCAAAATTATTCGTTTATAACCAGAGTTTTGTAGGGCACGAAAACCAAAAGCAGCCACCTGCCCCGAATAAACATATCCAGCATGCGGCACAATAATAATCTGCGGCACACTCGTAGAAACCGAGGTGGCTTGATTTAAAAAACTATCAACCATCTGCTGAAGCGCTTTTGAGTTATCAGGATAAAACTGTCCTGCCACCGCTGCTGGCCGCATAGTGCTTTTAATGGATTGGTGTTTGGTATTCATAATTGATCCACCGCTCTTTTGCCCATAAAAAAATAGAAATAAAACAGCCGACACAACAATCGCAACCAAAGAAAAAACCGTTATCTTGAAGCCTAAAGTCAACATAATAGCTCAATATTATTATATCACAAAGCCCTAAAAAACATTAAGAGGATGGGCAGTCCCATCCTCTTGATAAATTTTATTTATTTTTCCTTTTTCCTATGCTTGCCCTTTTTGTAACGACGGGGGAAAAGCCTTTGCGGCGCAACTACTTCAGCCGCTCCTTTCTTTTTTATGGCAATCCACCCAAGGATATCATCGGCCGTAACAACTATGCTCCCCTTACGAATTAACTGCTTAATACGGCCATCGGCTTTACCCTTCCGAAGGATAATCATTTTAACGTACACACCGGATGACCTATCATCATCCTCAAAGCCCTCACCATCTATAGAATCAAAGACAACCAGTATGTTCCTCCCTCGACTTAAAAGTCCTCTATTCCTTAAAATCAGCCTGAAAGTTATCTTGCAGGCGATTAATCTTTCTTGATTGTCTGCCCAATTGAACTGCCGTAGATAGCCGTTCTCTATACAACGTCCCATCGTATTATTGCCATCCACGTAAATGTCATAAATGTTTTGACTACTGGATACTACGGGTTCCCACTCCCTTTTACCCATTGCTTACCTCCATTTCATCAGCCAACAAACAATATTGGACCATATACGCCGCTATTTTCAGTATATTTATTTTATGAAAAAAAGCGAGTTTAATTGCTCTTTTTAGGCTTTTTACTTAATATAAAGTATATGCAATTTCAGTTTGTCAAAAAAGAAAGTGTCGGGAGGCTGCCGACAGTACCGGGGGTTTATGCCTTCAAATCTAAGAAGGGAGTTTTGTTATATATTGGCAAGGCCGTAAACATTAGAGATAGGGTTAAAAACCATTTTAGCCAGCCCACCTTTAAAGATAACATTTTTATACCAGCCACTGAAAAAATTGGCTATATAACTACTGGTTCTGAAATTGAGGCCTTGATTTCAGAGGCTGATTTGATTAAAAAATACCAGCCACACTACAACACCCAATGGAAAGACAACAAAAATTATTTTTATGTGGCCATAACTCAAGAAGCCTTCCCGAGAATCTTTGTGACCCACCAAATTGATGATTCTTTAATCCATATCGGCCCCTTCGTAGACAGCAAGGCCATTAAACAAACGTTAAGAGTTTTAAGACGAATCTTCCCCTACCGAACTTGTCGGGTGATGCCTAAAAAGCCATGCTTGTATTACGACTTGAATCTGTGCCCTGCTCCTTGCGGCCAATTTCAGGATAAAAAACAATATAAAAAGAACATCCAAAACTTAATTAAAATTTTACGAGGCAAAAAAATGCAGGTCTTAAAGGATTTACAAAAGGAAATGCAGCTGACTAGCCAAAAGCAGGAGTTTGAAAAAGCCAAAACCCTGAGAGACCAGACAATGTCTTTGGAAAATGTTTTCCAGCACAGCCATATTCTGGAAAAAGAAGAGCGAAAGCCCACTAACTGGCCCAAGGCTGAAGCTGAATTAAAAAAACTGCTCGACCTGGCCGGCAGCCTTAAAAGAATTGAAGGCTATGATATTTCCAATATCCAAGGCCAGCAAGCCACCGGCAGTATGGTGGTTTTTGAGAAGGGCCTACCCAATAAAAATGAGTATCGGAAATTCAAAATCAGAATTACTGGCAAGCCCAATGACACAGCCATGATTAAAGAGATGTTGGCTCGACGGTTAAAGCACCCGGAATGGCCAAGGCCGCAAATAATTTTAATAGACGGCGGTAAGGGCCAGCTTAATGCCGCACTTTCTCAAGTCAAAAAGATTAAAGTAATCTCCTTAGCCAAAAGGCTCAATGAGCTTTTCATTGAAAACCACAAGAAACCTGTATTACTAAAAAGCCTATCCCAAGATGCCTCTAACCTAATTTTGCACCTCCGCGACGAGGCGCATAGGTTTGCCGTTTCTTATCATAGAAAGCTAAGGACGAAATCTTTACTGCCATAGATTGTCGCGTCGTTGACTTAGGGGGTAAAATGATATAATCTATATGTATATGTTTATCAGGCGACTCTTTGGTTATATCGCTGGAGCCTGTTTAGGGCTGATTATAGCCGCTTTGTTGTTAAGCGGTTTTCAAGTGGCTGGTGATTTCCGGGAGGCGGCCAAAACTCTTTTGATAGCGGGGGTTTTCTTGGGCTTAATTAACTTTTTTATTAAACCCATCATTAAAATTGTCACCTTGCCTATCAATATTGTCACGTTGGGTCTTTTTGGTTTAGTAATTAACATTGCCATTATTTGGCTAATTGATATAGTTTTCTCGCCAGAAATTACCATCAAAGGATTAGGAAACTTATTCTTCACCAGTTTATTGGTTGCTTTAGTTAACTTAATTGTCGTTCCACCCAAAGACAAAGATTAAACCTATGAATAATATTTTACTAATTTTACAAATTGTGATTTGTATTGCGACAATACCAGCCATCTTGCTACAGCAAAGAGGCACGGCCATGGGTTCAGCCTTTGGTGGTGGCGGAGAGATGTACTTGCAGCGCCGAGGCTTAGACAAAAAGCTTTTTTGGGCCACCATTGTTTTGGGCGCCCTTTTTCTCATTGTTTCTTTTCTTAATATTGCTCTCTAAGTAATTCCTTTCAATTTAATGGAGGAAATCGCTAAATTTATAAATCGGCTGAAAGGGTTTTTTAATTTCCAGAATTGGTTGTTATTTTTCAAAGAATTCCCATCGCTTGGTAAATGGAGGCATTTTTTGAGTGTTTTAAATAAAAAAGAAAAAATTGTTTTTTTATCTTTAGTAGGGGTACTGATTGCTTCCTCGGCCGTCATTAACCTACAATTTTACTTCAGCCATACCGTCAAGGTGCCAACCGCAGGGGGCATATATAAAGAAGGGCTGATCGGCCAACCCAGATTGATTAACCCGCTATATCTCTCCACCCAAGACATTGACCGCGACATTGTTGAGTTAATCTTCTCGGGCTTAATGAAATACAACAAAAATGGAGAATTGGTAGCCGATTTAATCCAAGATTATGAAATAAAGGATGACGGGCTCACTTATGACGTCTTTTTAAAAAAGAATTTGTTCTGGCACGACAAAAAGCCTCTCACCGTTGAGGATATTCTGTTCACCATTAACCTGGTACAGGATCCAGAGTACCAAAGCCCCTTAAGGATTAAGTGGTCGGGTATCGGCGTGGAAAAAATCGCTGGTGATGGCATTAGGTTTAAGCTGCCTCAAAAATATTCTGGTTTTCTGGAAAGTCTAACCATTAAGATATTGCCCAAGCACATTTTTGAAAATATTTCGCCTCAAAATATGCCCTGGACCTTGTTAGCCCCTAAGTACTTGGTGGGCTCTGGCCCCTTTGCTTTCCAAAAAATGAGCCAGGACAAATCTGGTTACATAAACCAAATCACGCTTAAACGAAACGAACGCTACTATGGTCAGAAGCCGCACATCCAAGAAATTACTCTCATCTTTTACGAAAACGAGGATAAAATGCTGCAGAAAGCCAGCTCTGGGGAAATCCAAGGATTTTCTCTAACCGATCCGCAGTATTTCAAAAAAGGCCATTATGATTTTAAGTCGTACGCTTTAATGATGCCGCGTTATTTTGCCCTCTTTTTCAATTTAAAAAACCAGAATATCTTTGCAACAGACAAAAGATTGCGGGAGGTTTTAGCTCTAACGGTTGATAAAGACAAAATCTTACAAGAAGTGTTTCTCGGGAGGGGAGAAAAGGTCAGCTCGCCTATTTTGCCAGTTTTCTTTGGCTTTGAGCAGCCAACCATTAATTATGATTATGATCTGATCAAAGCC
The DNA here is from genome assembly GCA_028712605.1 of Minisyncoccota bacterium. GTDB lineage: Bacteria > Patescibacteriota > Minisyncoccia > Minisyncoccales > CG1-02-41-26 > JAPLWD01. Next base: position 8,585 of record JAQTPV010000022.1, read on the forward strand.
AAGCAGCTTTTAGATCAAATCGGTTATGTGGTGAACCCCATCACGCAGAAAAGAGAAAAGGCTACCAGCAAAACTGTAACCCCCCTTTTCCAACATGACCTAAAACTCAAAGATGAAGGCGAAGAAGTAAAAGAATTACAAAGATGTTTAACCCAAATAGGACTCTATAACGGTCCTATTGATGGAATTTTTGGAGATAAAGAGAAAACCGCGGTTATAAATCTGCAGGAGAAATATGCCGATGAGATTTTAAAACCTGAAAATCTAAAAAAAGGTAATGGCCTTGTCAAAGAAAGGACCAGAACTAAATTAAACCAGCTTTGCCAAGTAGTGCCCAAAGAGATGATACCTCTGACAATCAATTTAGTTACTTCCGATAAATTTCCCTTGGCCCAAGCGGCTGATATTTTAAAGAAAGGTTGGGAGGATTTAGGCTTAACCGTAAATTTGTATAAAGTATCTTTATCTGATTTGCAAACCGACGTTTTAGCTAAATCCAACTTTGATTTGCTTTTATTCGGCGAAGCTTTAGGCTCTTTGCCTGATCCATTTCCTTTTTGGCACTCCAGCCAAAAAGACTACCCGGGCTTAAATATTTCCGGTTACACCTCCAGGGAGGCCGACCGACTGTTAGAGAAAGCCAGGGGTTCACAAACAGCTCAAGAACTAAAAGAAAGCTTAGAAAAATTCCAGGATGTGCTTGCCACTGACTTACCAGCCATCTTTTTGGTACGGCCTGACTATGTTTATTTCTTATCCCCTAACCTTCAGGGCTTTGATACCGCCAAGATTACCGAACCAGCCAAAAGGTTTAGTAATATTGAAGAATGGTTCATCAAAACCAAAAGGGTTTGGCAATAATTCATTATGAAACAAATAATTTTAGACTTCCCTAAACAATTTAAGGCGGGCCTTGAGGCGGCTAAAAATATTAAAGTTGGCGGCCCTTTCTCCAATGTTATCATTTGCGGCATTGGCGGTTCAGCCTTACCAGGCAGCTTAATACCGGATCTGGATGTCGGATTAAAAATACCGCTTTATACTCATCGTGATTACAATTTGCCATCTTCTGCTAACCCTAACAGCCTAATCTTGGCCGTCTCTTTCTCCGGCAATACCGAAGAAACAATTTCAGCCTACGAAGAAGCCATCGCTAAAAAATATAAGGTGGTAGCTTTATCTACTGGCGGTAAGCTGCAAGAAATCGCTCAAAGCCATAACCTGCCCATTGCCATTGTGCCTAACGACTGCCTGCAACCCAGATTCGGCTCCGGCTATTTGGCGGCAGCGGCCCTACAAATTTTAGCTAATTGCGGACTCATCAATGACCAATCTCCGGCAATTTTAGAAATGGCCAATAATCTAAAGCCAGCGTTTTGGGAAACCCAAGGGCAGGCCTTAGCTCAAAAATTAGTAGATAAAATCCCCGTAGTTTATAGCTCCAACAGCTTTAAATCCTTGGCTCTCATCTGGAAAATTAAATTTAATGAGAATGCTAAAGTGATGGCTTTTTGGAATTATTTCCCTGAATTGAATCATAATGAGATGGTAGGGTTAACCAATTTAAAAGGCGCTTTCCATTTTATTATCATTAAAGATCAGACTGATCACGAAAGAACTCAAAAAAGAATGGGGCTCTTCGCTGATTTAGCCAGAGAAAAAGGTGCTGAAGTTGACTTTGTTGACCTTACTGGTAAAACGAAAATGGAAAAGATTTTCACCAATCTGCTCTTAGGCGACTGGGTAACTTATTATTTAGCTTTAGCTTACGGGCAGGACCCAACACCCGTAAAAATTGTTGAGGACTTCAAAAAACGGTTAGCTGGGTAGAACTGCCGCGGTGGTGAAATTGGCAAACACGCTAGCTTCAGGAGCTAGTGCCAGCGATGGCTTGAGAGTTCAAATCTCTCCCGCGGCACTAATAGGGCAGTGGAGGCCTTGCCCTGTTAGCATCCGAGCGAAGCGAGAATTGCTTCGGGGTTCAGTTCCTCTCACCCGCCCTACGCAAAATCAATCGCTCTCTCTGTATGGAAAATGAAAAAATTAAAACCATAAAAGAGGCTCAAGCTCTGGTTAAATTTTTTGCTGAACGAAATATTGGCAAAATACAATCACCAAAACCCTGAAAATAACATTATTCCTAACAAAACATAATTTTAAAATTTATATGGATTCTCAAAATGATCTCTCAACTGAACAAGCACCCGTAGCGTCGTCAAGGCCAACGGATAAACCCAAGCGGCAGAGGAGCCCCAGATTAAATTTAATTTATCTGGGAGGCTTGGGCGAGGTAGGCCGCAATATGATGCTTTTGGAATACCGAGGCCAAATATTAATTATTGACGCTGGTTTTCGTATGCCCGAGGAAGATATGCCCGGCATTGACTATATTATCCCCAATATTGCTTACTTACGGGGCAAAGAAAGAAATATCTTGGGTGCTGTTTTTACCCATGGCCACTATGACCATATCGGCGCTATCCCTTATGCCTGGCCAAGGCTGGGCAACCCGCCCATTTATGCCGGTAAGTTAACTAAGGGTATTATGCTCAATCGGCAGGAGGATTTTGCCTATCAGCCCAAATTAGATATTACGGAAGTTCAATCAGGCTCTCGCATCAAGATTGGACCTTTTAAAATAGAATTTTTCAGGCAGAACCACAATATCCCCAGTAATTTTGGGCTATTTATCCAAACGCCCGCCGGCAACATTGTGCATACTTCTGATTTTAAGTTTGATAACGACCCCATCAACGACCTACCCACTGATTTTGGTATGCTGGAAAAAATCGGCCAAAGAGGAATTACTCTTTTAATGTCGGATTCAACAGGCGCTGAAAATGAAGGGCATTCTTTATCTGAAAGGCTAATCTTTGAAAACTTGGATAAGTTATTCCAAGAAACCAAAGGCAGAATTATTAGCTCCACGTTTGCCTCTCACTTAAACAGGGTTCAGCAAATCATCGCCCTATCCGAGAAGTATGGCCGCAAAGTCTTTTTGGAAGGTTTTAGCATGAAATCAAACGTAGAGATAGCCAAAAACTTGAAGTACTTGAATGTTAAACCCGATACCTTGTTAAAGCCTAATCAAATCAACAAATATCCGGACGAAAGGATATCTTTTCTTTGCACAGGAGCTCAAGGTGAAACAGGGGCTGTGTTAATGAAAATGGCCAACCGAGAATATAAATTCTTAAGGCTAAAAAAAGGCGACACTATCATCTTTTCTTCATCAGTTATCCCAGGCAATGAAAGAACGGTGCAGTTCTTGAAAGATCAGTTTTATAGACAAGGCGCTCATGTTTACCACTACCAAATGATGGACATTCACGCTTCCGGCCATGGCCACCAAGAAGAGCTGAAAAGAATGATTAACATGATGAAGCCCAAATTCTTTTTGCCCATTCACGGCCAATACTCTATGCTTTTTGAACATGCCAATATAGCTGAAGGGCAAGGCTTAAACAGAAAAAATATTATCATCGCTGATAATGGGGATGTGGTTTCTTTTAACCAAGAAAGATATGCTATTGAAAGAAACAAGGTACCCTCTAACTACGTGATGGTGGATGGTTTAGGTATTGGCGATGTGGGTGAAGTGGTTCTAAGGGACAGGCAAACCTTAGCCCAAGACGGTATGTTTGTGATTATCGTGATTGTGGATGGCCAAACCGGCAAAGTTAAGGGCTCACCCGACATTATCTCCCGTGGCTTTGTTTACCTTAGGGAATCAAAAGACTTACTGAAAGAAACCCGCCAGAGGGTGATCGGCATTGTAGAAAAATCCACCTTAGCTGAAGCTAGAACCGTTAACTCTGCTTATATCAAAGACGAGCTTCGCGACCAAATTGGCGACTTTTTATTCAGCCAAACCAAAAGAAGGCCCATGGTCCTTCCCGTAGTGATTGAAGTATAAGAAGTGCCATGGGAAGTAGGAGCTGACAAAAAAGCCGTTTCCGTCCGAACATAGGACAGAACATAGGAGCAAAGCCCAGTCGAAAGACTGGGTTTTTTGTATGAGAAAAACCCGTCGCCCGCAAGAAATCATTGCTTGTCTTAAATGGTCGACGGGGGCGAAACCCTCCGAAAACAACTAATAATAATTTACAGGAATTGACAAGAGAACATGGAAAAAAACAAAGAGAAAAAAAGAGCCGCAGAAAGCGAAAAGGAAAAACCGCTGTGCACTAAGGGGCACGAAAGCCAGTGCCAAAATGCGAAGTGCCAGGGATGCGACTGCTCATGCGGCGGAGCGAATCACGGGACGAATTTGTCAAAGCAAAAGCCTAAACAAAAACTCCTATGACCCAAGCTCAAAAAATTCACGCAGTCCAGAACGTGAAAAAAACAATCTCAGTCACCGCATCGGTTCTCGTCTTCGCCGTGATGATGGATCTGATGATCCTCTTCACCTCGATGGCACAG
>JAQTPV010000023.1 GCA_028712605.1 Minisyncoccota bacterium
AACTTTAAGAATGCTATAGAGAAGGCCAAGATTGACTTGAAAAGAATTTGGGGGCGATAGAAAGTTTCAGCAAGACCTTATAAGAAATTTATTCGGGCCCCTTTCCTTTGTGGTATAATAAGATAATAAGTTTCATATTAAATGTATCATAAAGTAAAGGACAAAATCATCTTGGGCGATTTTACGTTTTTGGAAATTATCTTGGTGGTTGTTATCATTGTCATTTTGGCTGGCATATTTGTTTTAATCTTTAACCCGGGTCAAAAATTAGTTGAAGCTAGAAACGCCCGAAGAAATGCCGATGCTAACGCCATTTTAAATGCTGTTTACCAATATATCACTGACAATAAAGGCGTTGTGCCAAAATCAATCATAGCCAGCTCTACAGAAATTTGCAAAACTGGTAAAGCCTGCGGGGACTTGATAGATTTATCTTTTTTAACTTCCACTACTAAATACTTTATGACTATCCCAGTTGATCCTGCTGGTGTTGCCGGCAATGGCACGGGGTATTATATTTTGAGGGCTGTCAATGGTAGTGTCACGGTTACTGCTCCGCATGCAGAGCAGGGAGTAACCATTAGCGCCACAAGGTGATAAATCTATGGCCGGGCCAGAAGTAAGTCAAAAGATTTGCTTCTGGTCTGGCCATTTTGTTTTATGGAGGGAAAAATGTATAATGGATTAATCATTAAAAGATATGGCTCTACGGTTTGAAACAGCGGGTAGGGGCTTTGAAACCCCCACTCAAAAAATGGAGAGGCTCTTAGCGAGTATTGCTGTTGAGACCCATAAGGCTCTGCAAGAGCAAGGGTCAATCAAGGAAGGGGAGAAGGTGGTTGATGATGACTGTTCCATTATAATGGATTCTTTTGGGGTAGAGGGGACTGGCCCCTATAGTGAGGAAGCGATAAAAGACGATAAACAGTTTATTCGCAAACTGGATCTTAAATGGAGCGAGGCTGATGACCCAGTCATACAGGATTATTATAAAGATAAATACAATTTGAAAGAAAAGCCCGATACTGACAAGGTTTTGGAGTTGTATGGGGCCGAGCGGCAGAAAAGAGACGGGGCTGTTTGGGAAAAGGCCAAAACCGCTGTTTTGCATAAGTTTTTGAAATCCGAATTTTTAGTAGTTAGAACTGCCGCCTATGATGATTATAGCCATGGCGTTGATAATGTTATAGTCAGTAAAAAAACCGGTGACGTTATTTGCGCCCTGGATGAGGTGGCTGGAGAGGAGGGCGACCCGAGGCATCAAGAGAAAAAAAATAAATTTAATAAATACATTCGTACTGGCGAGGGTGCGGAGATAAAATACGGTCTTACTTTTAAAAAGAACCCGGACACTAAACGGCGAGAATTAGCCAAACAAGCAATTAAGGATATCCCTATCTTTTGTTTAGCGCTTTCTCGTGAGCGATTAAAGAAACTTCAGTCAGAGATGAGTTACAGTTTGGATGGTCAGCCAGCGGCTATTGAGCTGGAGATTTTTGGTGACTTAATAGAGGAATTAAGAACTCAAGGCACAGCGTTGCTGGCTGACTTAGAAAGGCGGAATATTAAAGGGAACAGGCCCATGGCGATTAGTAAATTTTTAGGTACCTTAAGACATATGGAGGGAGTGGGCCAAAGACAATCTTTTTCGGCTACTGCTTAATATGCTGTTTCCCACCTTTGAATTTTTAGCTTTTTTTGCTTTTGTTTTAGCCTTGAATTGGCTATTAAAGAAATGGCCGCTGGTCTGGCGGTTATTTTTGCTTTTGGTGAGTTATTATTTTTATGCGCTTTGGGATATTCGGTTTTTGGGTATTTTAATAATACTTTCTTTATTTAATTTTGCGATAGGCTGGTTTATTGAAAAGAATTTTTGGCAAGCTAAAAAGTTTGCCCTGTTTTGCGGAGTGGCGGCTGATGTTTTGGCTTTGGGCTTTTTTAAATACTACGACTTTTTCCGCGTTTCAGCGGAAACATTTTTGCCTAAGTTGGGGTTCGGGACCAATTTGCCTTTTTTGGAGATTATTTTACCCGTCGGCATTTCTTTTTATATCTTTCGAGCCATCTCTTATTTAGCTGATATTTATCAACAAAAAATCAAGGCTGAAAGGTCAGCGTTAGATTTTGGCTTATACATGGCCTTTTTTCCTTATCTGCTGGCTGGTCCGATTACCCGAGCGGGGGAGTTCTTGCCTCAATTAAAAAATGGAGGAGCTAAGGTTATTGAAGATTTATATCGCCACTTTAGTTTGATTTTATTTGGTTTATTCAAAAAACTGGTTTTATCCAGCTTTTTGGTTTTAAATTTAACTGATGATATTTTTGCTGTGCCTGAAAACCATTCAGCCCTAGGAATCGCTTTGGCTATTGTGGCCTATACTTTAGTTATTTATTTTGATTTTAGCGGGTATAGTGATATGGCCATTGGATTTGCGGGGCTCTTGGGTTTTAAAACGCCGCCCAATTTTAATTTTCCTTATTTGGCCACTAACTTGAAAGAATTCTGGAAAAGGTGGCATATTAGTTTATCGTCTTGGATAAAGGATTATATCTATATCCCCCTGGGCGGCAATAGGAAAGGGGCGGCCAAAAAGCATTTTAATTTAATTTTTTCTATGGTAGTGGCTGGCTTGTGGCACGGGGCGGCTGGCCATTTTATTTTCTGGGGATTTTGGCATGGCTTAGGCAGTTCCGTTAATCATGTTTGGCTGGATCTTAAAAAGGCGAGGTTGTCAAAGTGTGCTGCAATAGTTTCGGTTTTAGGAAAAGCTTTTGGCTGGGTTTTAACTTTTGTTTTCGTTGCCATTGGTTGGGTGTTTTTTAGGGCTGAAAGTTTGGCAGAGGGCTGGAAAATGCTTAAGGGTTTGTTTAACCTTGAACGTCCAACCGAATCTTTGCCCATTTTAGTTTTTGTAGCAGTGGCTGGTGGGATGATCTTCTTGTTTTTAGAAAAGCCCTTACTGGATATTTTCTCTAAAGTACAAGCACGCTTACCTTTTATCTTATGGCTGTTATTCATTTTGTTAGCCTTTTTGGTTTTATTTAGAATGGGGCCTGAAACTGTCCCTCCCTTTATTTATTTTTCCTTTTAAGATATGAAAGATATTACTAAAGTTATTATTTTCTTTTTGTTATTAATGATTGCTTTGCCTTTTTATGAATCCAAGAGAGTGATTATGTGGGACTCACCAAGAGGAGAAAACGTTTTTAATGTCTTTCATGGTTTTGTATTGGTTTATGCCCAAGGCGCAGAGAGCATTAAAACTGGTTTGGGTTTTAATAAAAAATCCCCTGCAATAAATAGCCTAGGGCCTTTCGTCGCTACAACTTCAGCGGCCTTAGGGTTGCAGCCCACTTCTACTGATTCGCAATTGCCTGCCACGACTATTTCTCACAATCAAATGACTTTTTCTCCACCATCTTCACCCTATAGGTTTTTGTTGGTGGGGGATTCTTTTATGGCTGTAATGGGTGGGGTGGGCGATATCTTAGAGAGCTCTTTGGTAAGATTTAAAGAGCTGGCTGTTTTGAGGGTTGGTAGGGTGTCCAGCGGTTTATCCAGGCCTGATTATTTTGACTGGCCCAACCAAGTTAGGCAATTAATCGCTAATAATCAGCCCAATATTGTGGTGGTTATGATGGGCACTAACGATGCTCAATCATTTGAAATGATATCGCCTGAAGGCCAACGAGAAATTTTCAAATACGGCACCCAAAAATGGGAAGGAGAATACAGGAGAAGGGTTAGAGAATTTTTAAATATTTTTCAGGAAAATCATCTCTTAGTTTACTGGATAGGCTTGCCCATTATGAAGGACCCGGTTTATTCGGAAAAAATTAAAGGGTTAGACTTAATCTATGAGCAGGAAATTTTAAATTTTTCCAATGCCCAATTTATCCCTACTTGGGGCCTTTTGGCTGATCAGAATGGCAATTATGCCCCCTCTTTATTGGATATTAAGGGCAGACAGATGGCCACTCGGGTTTCTGATGGCATTCACTTAACTACTTTTGCTGGCGAGTTAGTGGCTCGGCAGGTTTTAGAGATAATTAAGGAAGATATTGCCTTGGAGCTGAAAAAATAGATATAAAAAAACCACCTCGCCCTAGGCCAATGGCCTAGGGCGAGGTTTTCTTGATTTAATCCGTTTACAAGGAGCCACATTCGTTTCTAGCGTCCATAATTGTTTTCTTTACTTTATCAGGATGGGGGATTTTAGTGAAATAAAATTCATTTTGTGTGCCAGCTGATTGGATTAAGATATTACCAAAATTAAGAATATTCGCTAAAACACCGTTCATCTCCACTGTGATATCTTGCACCTTGTCTAAACGCATTTCGTTTAAAGTGTGCTTGAAAAGGCCTTGCTGGTGGTTTTCAATGATACGTTGGTTGGTCACGATGATCACATTTAAGGAGTAAATCATTAGATTGCCAAAAAAGATAACCCAGAGAATTAAAAAATAAACTGTAATGATGAACCAATAAAGGTCGGTTATAGTGTCATACCAGCTGACTTGATAAATAAAATAACTGGCTATAAACGGCAGCAAAGCAAAAAAGATTAAGAAAACCATCGGGCCAAACAAGGTAATCCAATGCTTTCTGACTACCAGGATGGTTTTTTCGTCAGGCCTTTGGTTGCGAAAGGTATTATTGGAAGCTGAAAGAATGGAAAATGAGGGCATATTAAACAGGGGGAGTAATGATTGTTTCTATTAAGCTAGTCCAGTCAACGGTAAAATAAGCGTCAACCATTAGGACAAACAAGATGAAAGAGCCAACTAGAAACACAAAAGCCAAGACTTTTGGCCGAACGCCCACCCCGAACCTTACAAAATGATAAACAATTGCAAAGGTATACCATAAGTATAAAATTAAGATAACCAAAAACCCAATCAGTGAAATCAGCGACCCATTGTTGGTGATAACATCTAGGCTCATATTATTCATTCTACTTTAGTTTATTTAACTTGGCAATAAAGTCTTGCCTTTGCGTTTAAATTAATTTAGGATGTGGGTGGCTGTTTAGAAAATTTATCGGGTTCATTTCCCGGCTTTTTAACTTTTTATTAGAGAGAGGGTGTCACTGTGATTTTGAAAGCGATAATGTGTTTCTTCAAACTTTTTCTGTACTTAACAGAAAAGTCTGGCATCAGGACGTTAATATTACATAGAATTGCACCCCTATTCATCAGGCAGTCTGTTGCCTTTTTTGGTGCGTTTGATTGGTGGTGGTTAAGGAGGATAACCGAATTAGCTGGCACGTTGTTATTTTCTTTGGTTAGTATCTCCACAGACCCAGCCATCCACCCCTCTTATAGGAAGATTTTTAGGTTTTACTTTCTGAATTTTTTGAATGCCTGGAAAGTTCAGGAAGACTATCGGAAAGGCGGCGGGCTGCCACTTGATTGGATGGTTGAAATTACCAAGCGCTGTAATCTAAAGTGCTTGGGGTGCTATCAAAATAGCAGTGATATCGGCCCTGATGTGTCTTTTGAGACGTTGCGTTACTTATTAAAGGAAGTTAGAAAATCGGGGGCGCGGCTCGTAACCTTTTCTGGCGGAGAGCCATTACTACGCTGGGATGATATTAGCCGTCTGGCTCGAGAGTACCATGATTTAATCTTTATGATTTATACTAACGGTACTCTTTTAACCCAAGAAGTCATTGCTGAAATGATTTCCGTGGAGAATGTTTTTCCTTGTCTCTCCATTGAAGGCTTTAAAGAAGAGACCGATAAGAGGAGGGGTCAGGGAATATTTGACTTGGTAATGAAATCTGTTGAACGATTGAGGGGTGCTGGTATTCCCTTTGGTTTTTCGGTAACGGTTAATCGCTTCAATGTTGAAACAATCTGTAAGGATGAATTTGTTCAATTCTGCTTGGCAAGGGGTGCTAAAATTCTGTGGCTCTGCCACTATATGCCAATTGGTAGAGATGCAGATATCAATTTGATGCTTTCGGTTACCCAGAGAGGCTTATTGGCTGATGCTGTTAGCGGGTGGCGCCGAAAACAGTTGTCCGTCATGATAATAGACACATTTAATGACGGCTGGGCAGGTGGGGATAAGGAAGGATGCATGGCTGGGCGGAAGCAAGGCTGCATTGACAGCTCTGGCAACATTCTGCCTTGTTTTCTCTGTCGCTTAGTTGATCCAGAACTTAATATTATCAAGATTTGTTCTGGGACAAGCACGTACCAAACAATCTCTGAAGGCATTTTAAAGTCTGCGCTTTTTGGTGTCCTAAGAGAGCAGCAAAAAAAGATTTTAGGGTTTCGCGATCCTACTTCGCCCTGCCTAGTGGCTGACCATCCAGAAATTTTTTTTCAGATGCTAGACAGTTTATCCAATATAGAAGATTTGACTGGACTCCGGAATATATCAGAGGGTCTCATTAAACATGCTAAGTGTTGGAGGTACCGCAAGCCAAGAGAAAAATATCTAAGGGGCGGACCTTACGCATAAAACAAAGGGTGCCAGCTTTCAACTGGCACTTTACTTTTTTATGTTATAATTATTTAATATGGTGCCTAAAGCGGTTAAAAAGATAATGGATTTTAGGGATATTTTAGCCATTATTGCTCAAGCCGCTCAAAACAAAGAAACGGTAGAAATTTATTATCCCAAAACCGCCAATAATAAAGCTGGCTGGCGTGAGGTTGAGCCCTATTCATTAACCACTGATATTGGGCCAGAAGGCGAGCATTTAGTTTATGGCCAGGATAGGTTGAGCCCTGGTCATATTTTTAATGGCTATACAGTTGGCAGTCGTGATGACCACTGCGATTCTTTTATTATTAGTAAAATTAAAAAAGCCCGACCTGCCAGCCATAAATTTAAGCCTCGGAGAGGTTGGAAAGTAGAGTTTTGATAAAAAATTATTTAATCTAAATAGTATGAAGATTGTGTCGTGGAATGTGAATGGCTTGCGGGCTATTCATAAAAAGAATTTTTTGGAGTGGTTCAGCAAAACCAAGCCTGATATTTTGTGTTTGCAGGAAATTAAGTCCGAAAAGGAGAAAATCCCCAGCGAATTGATTGATTGCTTGGGTTATTTTACTTTTGTTAATCCGGCCGAAAGGAAGGGCTATGCCGGTGTTTTAACTTATTCTAAAGAAAAGCCTCTGTCAGTTAATTATATTTTGGGCGAGAAAGACTTTGATAAAGAAGGCCGTTTAATTGAACTAATCTTTAAAGATTTTATTGTGCTCAATGTTTATATGCCCAATGGCGGTGGCCAGCAAGAGAGGTTCCCGCAAAAATTTGCCGCCTACCATGCTTTAATTGACTATTTGAAAAAGATTAAGAATAAACGGGTAGTGATAGTGGGCGATTTTAACGTGGCTCATCAAGAGATTGATATTGCCCGCCCCAAAGAAAACCAAAAAAACACAGGCTTTACCCCTAAGGAAAGGGAGCAGATTACCAAGCTTTTGGAGGCTGGCTATATTGACACTTTCCGTCATTTTCACCAAGAGGGTGGTCATTATACTTGGTGGGCGCCTTTCGCTAAAGCCAGAGCCCGTAATATTGGTTGGCGGATTGATTATGCGTTTGTTTCAAGGCCAATGATGAAACAAGTAAGGTCCGCTTTTATCTGGCCCAGCGTGATGGGTTCTGATCACTGCCCAGTAGGAATTGCAATAAAGGATTAGGAACTATGAAAACCATTATTTTTTTAGCCATTTTGTTAACGATTATTATCACCGGTGGGATTTTTTTGTTTTATGAAAAGGAAGGCAGTGAAGCGCTGAACGAGAATGTTGAAAAAACAGCCGCTACAACAGAAGAGCAACCAGTTACTGAAGGAGAACATATTTCTGATGAAGAATTAAAAGATATGATTGGGCAGATGATTATTGCTGGCTTTAGAGGTTTAGAAGTTTCGTCTTCTTCTTATATAGTTAAAGCCTCAAATGATTTAAATCTGGGCGGGGTTGTTTTTGTTGATTATGATTTGCCATCAAAAAGCTACCCAAGAAATATAGAAAATGCCAGCCAGGTTAAAAAGCTCATCAAAGATTTGCAAGGTTTTTCTAAGACCCCTTTATTTGTAGCTGTTGATGCCGAAGGAGGGCTTATTAACAGGTTAAAGCCGAAATACGGTTTTCTGGAAATCCCAAGCCCTGAGCAAATGGGAAAGGGGAATGTAAGTGAAACAAAAAAGATAGCTGAATCATTATCAAAACAACTTTTTGAGCTTGGTTTTAATTTTAATTTCGCTCCGGTGGTTGATGTGAATGTTAACCCTAAAAACCCTATTATTGGATCTTTAGGGAGATCCTTTTCTTCGGACCCCAATAAAGTTACTGAACACTCAATAGCTTTTATTGAGGGGATGCATCAACATAGCATCATAACGGCTTTAAAGCATTTTCCGGGCCATGGAAGCTCAAAAGATGACAGTCATTTAGGAATGGTTGATATTACAAATACTTATCAAGAATACGAATTAGATCCTTATAAGGATATTATTAGCAAAGGGTTAACTGATACTATTATGACTGCTCATATAATAAATAAAAATATTGATTCTGACTTACCAGCTACATTATCAGCCAAATTTTTACAAGATTTATTAAGGGGGCAGCTAGGATTTAAGGGAGTTATTATTTCAGATGATATGCAGATGGGGGCTATCATTAAAAATTATGGGTTTAAAGAAGCGATAGTTAAAGCGGTTGAAGCCGGGTGTGATTTACTGATTATTTCTAATAATGTTAACTTTTATGATGAAACGGCTCCCTATCAAGCTGTGGATTCAATTTTTAAAGCTGTAAAGGTGGGGGCGATAAAAGAAGAAAGAATAGTTGAAAGCTATAATAGAATAATACAGCTTAAGAAAAAATTTAATATTGTAAAAAACTAAGAAATATGGCGCACTTGAAAATTATCGTTAATGGCTATGCTAAAAAACGCCCTGGGTATGAGTTAGCCTCTCCCAATACCGTTTTAATTTTTGACGGCACCCAGAAGATTTTAGTTGATCCGGGCGCTAATAAAAGGCTCTTATTAAAAGGTTTAAAGAAAGAGCATTTAAAGCCAAGGGATATTGATGTTGTGTTGCTAACCCACTACCACTTAGACCACATTTTAAATATTCGGCTCTTTCCGGAGCACGATATTTATGATGGCGATACTATCAACAGAGCCGATAAAATAATTGGTTATTCAGGCAATATCCCCAGAACTAACATTAAAGTAATTCCAACACCGGGGCATGCTTATGAACATTGTTCTTTTCTAGTGCAAACTGCTCAAGGCAAGGTGGTGATAGCTGGCGATGTTTTTTGGTGGAGCGAGAGGGAAAAGCAAAAAACTGACAGAAAGAGTTTATTAAAGAAGAAAGATCCTTATGTGAAAAACAAAGCCGATTTGCTGCAAAGCAGAAAAAGGCTTTTGGCTGCAGCTGACCATATCATCCCTGGCCATGGCAAGATGTTTAAAGTTGAAAAATGAATAATGAGGAGGTAGCCCCAAGAAAATATGTTTTTTAATATTTTGGGATTACCCCAAGCAAGGGGGGGGTGCGACACAATAGGGGCGTGAGTAGGGGGACTTGATTTTTTTGCCAAATTGAGTATACTTAAAATCCTTTTGCAGGAAAATATATAATTATTCAAGAGTATGCAGGAATTAGTCCAAATTTTGCAATACGAACAAAAAAAACAAGAAGAAATTGAATCGGCCCGCAGTGAAGCCCAAAAGATAGTCCAAAAAAGGAAAGAAGAATTAAGGCGGCAGCTGGAGCTTGGGGCGGTTTTGAGTCAAGGAGAGCAGGCTGAAATTGAGCAAAAGGCTCAGGCTCAAATTAAAATAGCCGCTCAAACATTGCAGCAGGAAACGGCCCAAAGGTTGCAGCAATTAGAAAAAAGCAGACAGGCTAACCTTGAGCGGGCCGTTAAAAGTGTTACAGAGGCCTTTCTCAATATTTAAGAATCAAGACTTAACTTTTCGTTAAGTTTTTTTATTGTTTTTATGATGAAATTGGCAGAAAAATATTTATTGGCCTTTCCTAAAGAGCGATTATCAGAAATCTCTAAGCTAGTAAGCGAGGCTGGCTGTTTTGAGGCTATAGAGAGCCAGCCCCAAGGCGGTTCCTTTCCCGAAAAGATTACTCAAGAATTAGAGAGGGTGGAATACCGTATGGCTTCTTTAGATTTTGCCGTTTCTTATGTGACATCTTTTGTTAAAAAAGAACCATTACTTAAAAGGCTTAAGCAGCCAAAGATCCTTTTCAATAAAGAAAGAATGGCTGGTTTGTCTCCTGAAACGCGGGAGAAGCTTTTTAGCCAGGTAAAACGCTTGGAAAAAATTGAAAGAAGACTAGACCGCTCCAGGAAAGAGGAAAAAGATGTGGTTAGTCGCTTGAACGAATTAGAAAAATTCGGCGACCTGGGTTTTGTCCCCCAAGAAACCCAATATACCGTTTCTTTGGTGATTTGCCTAACACAAACAGCTCGTGGTCAGATGGAGGAATCAGTCAAAGAAAATGCTTGGCATTGGCGGGAACTAATCAACTTACCGGGTAATATCTTTTGGCTTTTATTTGTTCCTTTGTGGGACAAAGAAAAGGTTGGAGAGGTTTTAAGGAACCTTAAAGCTGAAGTTGTGCCTTATAACTTTGCTCACCCACCAACTGTTGAAAAACAGAGAATGGCAGAAAGATTACAGGAAATAGCCAAAGAGAGGTTAATTTTAAAAAATGAAACCGCTATTATCGCCCGTCATTTTTCTGAATTCAAAATATTTCGCGACCTATTAGCCATGAAAAAGGCTAACTTAGAAGTTAAAAAAAGAATTTGGCAGGAGGGCATCTTGGCTTATTTAGTTTTTTGGGCCTTCAAAGATGATTTAAAAAAAGTGCATTCCAGGTTAGCCAAGTTTCCAGAAAAAATTTTCCTTAGGAAAATGGAGCTTGAGGAGGGCGAGGAGCCGCCAGTGGCGCTGGAAAACCATAAGTTAATACGCCCTTTCCAATACGTAACAGAAATTTTCGGCATGCCCAGAAGCAATGAATTAGACCCCACGCCTTTTTTGGCTTTCTTTTTTATTTTATTCTTTGGCATTTGCTTAACTGACGCTGGCTATGGTTTGGTTTTAATACTTCTTACCTTGACCGCCTTATTGTTTTTAAAAAAGGCTTTAGGCGATACCAAACTGATGGTTTTACTATTTTACGGAGGCATCGCCACTATGGCTATGGGCGTTTTATTCGGCGGCTATTTTGGAGCGCCCTCTTCGGTCTTGCAAAAACTGCCCTGGCTTTTGAAGCTAAAGAAGATAGATCCTATTGAAGACACAGTGTTGTTTATGATTATTGCCTTCGCTTTAGGATATTTGCAGGTATTTTTTGCTCAAATTGTCAAGATTATCTCTGGTTGGAAAAATAATAACCGCGAGTTGTCCCTCAACGGCTTAGCTTGGGCCTTATTTTATATAGTTTTAGTTTTAGTCGGGGTTAGCTTTTGGCTGTCTTTTGATAAGACCGCCGCTTTCTTAGCCCTAATAGGTTCTGGTTTATTTCTGTTATGGATAGAGTCAGTAGGAGTGAACATCTTTTTGAAGCCTTTAGTGGGCGCTATTAAGGTTTTACAGGGATTGATCGGCACCATGTCTGATGTTTTGTCTTATTCGCGTTTGGTGGCCTTAGGGTTGGCTACGGGTGTGATCGCCTTGATCGTTAATCAAATCGCAGTTTTATTGGGTAGCATGGTGCCTTATATCGGATTTTTCGTGACAATTCTGATTATGGTTGGCGGACATATTTTTAATTTAGGTATCAATGCTTTGGGTGCCTTTATCCATTCGGGTCGTTTGCAGTTTGTGGAGTTTTTTCCAAAATTTCTGGAGGGGGGAGGCAAAAGGTTACAGCCCCAAAGAGCGGAATTCAAATATATTCAAGTTGAATAATTTATTTTAGAGGAATTAAGATTTAGCGATTAAGAATTTTCATAATTCTTAATTTGCAATTCTTAATTCTAAAATATTAATATGATAGGTTTAGTTTTAGCGTTACTGGGCGCAGCTTTATCAGTGGTTTTGGCTGGCATTGGTTCAGTCATTGGTGTTGGTAGGTGCGGTCAGGCTGGTTCGGGGGTCGTATCTGAAGAACCAGAGAAGTTCGGCAAGGTCTTGTTGCTGCAAGCCTTACCTTCCACCCAGGGCATTTATGGTTTTATTGGCACATTTTGGGTTATTATTAAATTAGGCCTCTTGTCGGGGAATATGCCTAACATTTCTTGGCAAACTGGTTTAGCCATTTTATGCGCTTGCTTACCTGTGGCTTTTAATGGCTTATTATCAGCTATTTTTCAGGGTAAGGTTTCGGTGGCTGGTATGAATATTGTGGTGAAACAGCCCCAAGATGCCGGCAAGGGCGTGATTATGGCCGCGATGGTGGAAACGTATGCGGTGTTAGGTCTTTTAGCCACTATTCTTTTGATTCAAGGCATTCAATTACAGTAATTTATAGCTAAAATGCTCAACGATATTTTTAAGTCAATTGATGAAAAGGTCAGAGAAGAGATTGGAAAAATAACTCAAGAGAAAGAAGAGGCTCTATTGGCTTTGGAAAACAATTATAAGGCAGAATTAGCTAAGAGGCAGCAGTTAGCTAGAGAATTATTGCAGAAAAAAGCTGACCGAGAAATTGATGAGCAACAAAAGAAGTTAGAGTTGGAGGCTCGATTCTCTGTTCAGGAGGCCAAACATCAGATGATGGAAGATGTTTATCAAAAAGCCCTGGCTAAACTTAGCCAGTTAAGCGACGGCGAACTGAAAAAGATTTTAACTAAGCTGGTCCGAACCCTGCCCAGGGGCCTTGAGGGTAAGGTGCGGGCAGGTAAAAGAACGGCCCCTCTTTTGAAGCATCTTCTAGATCGGAAGAGCGTCG
>JAQTPV010000051.1 GCA_028712605.1 Minisyncoccota bacterium
CCACTGTTACCACGCCATCCTTACCCACCTCGTCCATAACTTCAGCAATCAAATTACCGAGCTCCGGGTCCTCTGCAGAAATAATGGCCACTTGGGCTATCTCTTCTTTGTTGGCAATCTTTTTAGAGATACCCTTTAGGGCTTCAACAACTGCCTGTGAGCCTTTCTCAATACCCCTTCTGATAGCCAAAGGATTAGCGCCAGCCGCCACATTTTTTATGCCTTCAGCCACTAAGGATTGGGCTAAGATCACAGCGGTGGTGGTGCCATCACCGGCCGCATCATTAGCCTTTGAAGCCACCTCTTTGATAATTTCAGCTCCTAAATTTTCTACCTTATTTTCTAACTCAACTTCTTTAGCGATCGTCACACCATCATTAGTAATGGTTGGGCCGCCATAACCTTTATCCAAAACAACATTTCTGCCCTTAGGACCCAAGGTAACCTTAACGGCATTGGCTAGCTTATCAACGCCCGCCTTTAAAGACCTGCGAGCATCTTCTGAATATAATATTTGTTTAGCCATATTAGTCTAAAATTGCCAGGATATCTTCTTGTTTGGCAATTAAATAATTTTTATTCTCAACCTTTATTTCATTAGGGCCGTATTTGGAAAAAAGAACTATATCGCCCTTTTTAACTTCCATTTCGCTTCGTTTGCCAGATGACAACATCTTGCCCGGCCCCACAGCGATCACCTTACCTTGCTCGGGCCTATCCTTTTCCACGGTTTGTGGCAAAAAGATACCCGACTTGGTTTTCTCCTCTGCCGAAATCGGCTCGATCACAATGTGATCAGAGAGTGGTTTAATGTTCATATAAATCTTTTGTTTTCGTTGCTCCTGCTTTATGGCAGTTAGCAGTTAAGACCTTTAATTGCTAATTAGTGATTTCATTTTACTCATTTACTATCTTCTGTCAACTAGTTACGCTAAAACAAAACTCCTCCCGAGGGCGGAGCGTGGGAAACAAATCATTAAAAGGGTACTGCTTTTTAATCAATTTCAAATTCGGAGATAATGGGAAAATGATCGGTGAGGACGCTAGAAACAACCTTGGAGGAAAGATGACGAAGGCCGCGGTAAACTACATGATCGTATTTTCTCCCTTTGGGGGTTGTGGGCTCATTTAGTATTACTTCTTGAACCCCATTTTGGAGAAGTTCGGGCAACAAGGACTGGAGACTAAATTCATTATAATTCAAGTCGCCCTGATAAAGATAAGTTACTGCTTCCGGTTTCAGCTTCTCGGCCATGTCGCCACGAAGCTCTAGCATCTGCTCACTTAATGGTTCAACATTAAACCTCCTATAGGGGAATGAATGGCTCGTCTTCATATTCAAGATTAAATCGTGGCCTAATTTTATCAAACAACTTGTTACCCCCTTTTCATGCGAAACCCAATGCTCACCCTTCGGGCCCAGCGTTTCCAGTTTTGGATTATAAAAAAAGGTAAAATTATGTTTTTCTATTGGAAAACGGGAAATAATAGCTTGGTCTAGCCCTTTCTCGCTTTCAATATGGGACTCTTCATAAACGTCATCGGCTACATAATCTAACCCTAAAGATTTAGCTATCACTTCAGCTTGGCTACTATTTTCATCAGAATGACTTTCCTGGATAGTAATAATGTCAGGATTATATTCTTTAAGAATATCTATAATTTTAGCTAAAGCATCAAAGCGATATACCAAAGGATCCATAGGGTCATCATCCTCATTGCGCACCTTAGCGCCACCAATGTTCCATTGTAATGTTTTAATTTTCATAAATTATTTGCTTAAAACTTCTTTTAAATATTTTCCAGTGTAGCTCTTTTTATTTTTGGCAATTTCCAGCGGAGTACCTTCCCCTACAATTTGACCGCCCAGCTCGCCCCCCTCTGGGCCCAAATCAATCAGCCAGTCAGCTTGCGCGATTAACTCCAAATTATGTTCAATCACTAAAACAGTATTCCCCTTATCAACCAAAGCCTTCAAAACATAAAGGAGCTTATTAATATCATCGGGATGCAAACCCGTAGTGGGCTCATCTAAAATATACATAGTACTACTGGAAGACTGTTTGGAAAGCTCGGTGGCTAACTTCACCCTTTGCGCCTCGCCACCGGACAAAGATGGCGCAGGTTGAGCTAGCTCAATATATCCCAAACCTACATCTTTTAAGGTTTGTAATTTATTCTTTAACCCTGGGATATTGCTAAAAAAGTTTAAGGCCTCCTCAACGGTCATCTCTAAAACATCAGCGATATTCTTGCCTTTATAATCAATCTCCAAGGTTTCTCTATTATATCTCTGACCGCCACACTCTTGGCAGGGCACGTAAACATCTGGCAAAAAATACATCTCAATTTTTTTAACACCCTGCCCCTCACAAGCTTCACACCGACCGCCCTTCACGTTAAAGCTAAAGCGGCCCCCTTGATAACCCCGCAAGCGAGCCTCCTTGGTTTTGGAAAATAAGTCACGAATGAAATTAAAGGCTGAAGTGTAAGTGGCCGGGTTGCTCCTCGGCGTTCGACCAATCGGCGACTGGTCCACTAAAACAACTTTGTCTATATTGTCAGTGCCTAAAATCGCTTCGTGTTGGCCTGGCTCTTCTTTAGAACGGTAGAATTTTTGATAAAGCCCCTTAGCTAAAACGTCATTGACTAAACTGCTCTTCCCGCTTCCGGAAACACCCGTCACACAAACAAACTTACCCAAAGGAATTTTAACATCAATATTCTTTAAATTATTTTCCCGAGCACCTTTAATCACTAAAAGCTTGTCCCCCCTACTTTTAGCTCCGGCATTAGAAAATTTCTTCTGGATTTTAATGTCTGATCTTAAAGTTACCGCAATTTGTTTTTTGCCTGATAGATACTCACCAGTCAGGGTATTGGAATTAAGAAGCTGTTTTGGCGTACCTTCAAACATCACCTTACCCCCATGTTTACCAGCCCCAGGGCCAACATCAATCACCCAATCAGCAGCCTCAACGGTTTGGGGATCGTGCTCCACCACAATAACGGTATTGCCAACATCTCTTAATCTCTTTAAAGTGTTAATCAACTTATCTTGATCTCTCTGGTGCAAACCAACTGAAGGCTCATCTAAAATGTATAAAACCCCAGTTAATTTGCTGCCGATTTGGGTGGCTAATCTCG
>JAQTPV010000024.1 GCA_028712605.1 Minisyncoccota bacterium
AAATTTATACCCGATAGGTTTGAAAAAATATTTTTACAATGGATTGAGAACCTAAGGGATTGGAATATCTCCCGGCAGATTCCGTGGGGGATAAGAATTCCCGTATGGCACTGCGAAATTAAAAAAGCCCCGATAAAAAAGATGGGCTTTCACGAAAGTGTCGTGTCGGAGGTTTTTGATGGGAAAATAAGTACCTGGCGTATCCGTGATCATCAATTGCAGGCAGGCGATATAGTGGCCTTTGAGAATAGCCAGGCTGGAGAATTATTTGGTTATGGAGAAATTATTCAAGTTACCAAAACAACAGTAGGGCAGCTAGATTTAAAAGATAAAACTCATTATAAGACTTATAAAAATCGGCGAGAGCTTATAGGCGCTTTTAAGCGGCACAATCCGGGACAGGAGATAAACGAGAATACTTCAGTTTTCGCTTATACCTATAAATTTAAAAAGATTGATGCTGGTGATGGTGGGTGCGGCAGAACAATTGTTTCTTCTGAAAAGCCTAAACGATGCACGAATTGCGGTTCGGGAAACCTTAGAGAGGACCCGGAAGTTTTTGATACCTGGTTCTCTTCTGGCCAGTGGCCGTTTGCTACCTTGCAAACTACTAAAAAAGGCGACTTTGAATATTTTTATCCAACAACTGTGATGGAAACAGCCGCTGACATTTTATTTTTCTGGGTGGCTAGAATGGTAATGTTGGGATTTTATGTTACAGGCAAGGTGCCTTTTAAGTATGTTTATCTGCATGGCCTGGTTCGCGATAAAGATAGGCAAAAGATGTCTAAATCCAAAGGCAATGTTATGGACCCTTTGGGCGTGGTGGAAATGCATGGCGCTGATGCCTTGCGGATGGCTTTGGTTTTCGCTAATTCACCGGGCCAGGACATTGCTTTTTCCGAAGAAAAAATAATTGCTCAAAGACGATTCGCCAACAAGATTTGGAATGCCAGCCGTTTTGTTTTGCAGCAAGCCAGTGATAGCCGAAAGCATATAAAAATAGCGCCGAAAACAGGTGTGGACAAAGAAATTTTGAGGGAGCTCACTGAAACTATAAAATCCACCACTAAGGATATTGATAATTTCCAATTTCACGAGGCGGCCCAAACCCTATATCAATTTTTTTGGCATACCTTCTGTGACGTTTATATTGAAGCTAGTAAAAAGCAGATAGAAGAGGGGAGCCTTGAAGAAAAAGAAAATACTAAAAGTATTCTTTTGTATGTGTTGAGAGAGTCGCTGAAGTTACTGCATCCGTTTATGCCATTTATTACTGAGGAAATTTATCAAATGTTACCTAATAAAGAAAAAGACTCATTAATTATTGAAACTTGGCCTAAGTAAATATGTTGATAGAGAAAAGGGGAATGATCAAACATAATATTGAAGAGGCGACCGGAAAATTAGAGGTAATAGGAGCTTTGTTTAGGGGCCATTATTCTTTTGATGATATTATCTTTTTGCCTAAGTTTGGCAAGATGGATTTAGCTAAAGAGGTGTTGAGATTAAGAGTTCTTCAGATTAAGAACTGGGATACCAAGGATGTGATTTTGGATCATAAAAAGTATGAAGGTAGGGGAGATGATCGAGTAGCTAAAGTTATATTCCATCAGGAGTTTAATAATCAACAAGAGGCCTTGGATTTTATAAAGGATTACCAAAACGGTAAATTCCAGCAAGCTTTTGATTTTTCCCGAGAGGGCTGGGAGTATCATTTAGGCGACTCTAGGATATTTCTGGAGCAGGTAGAGTATTTGGGTCCGACGGTTGAAATTTTAACTGATAACGAAGAGCATTTGCATAAAGTTGTTCACGAGTTGGGTATCGGCAAGATTTTGACTGACCCCTTGCCTAAAATACTATCTAAAAAATATAAATCCATTATTAAAAGCGGTTTATGGAATAATTTTAGATAATTTATATTTGTTGCCTTAAGGGGAGTCAATGCGTTTGACTAAAGCACTTTTTGTGTTAATATATACAGAGGTTTACTGGGTTAATGATTGATCTACTAATACTATAGGGAGGGATAACAACAATGACACCGAGAAGAAAATTTAGCCTTATTTTTTGGATTTTTCTTTTGATTGCGATCGTTGGTGTTACTTTTGTCATCTGGCTTGATCAGACAGAAGATAAATCAGATAAAGATCTAACGCCAACAGCAGGGGATTTAGAATACATTGTGGTCAACGCGAACGCTATTACTGCTTTGTTCGCCTTGTACCCGAGCGATGAGGCGCTTGATGAGGCGCTTTCGTATTATCGTGAGGGCAGCGAAGGGCTTGAATGCGTGGATCGCAAAAGTAGCTATATTATAGAGAGAGCGTATAGCTGCTATAAAGAAAATCCTGAGATTAAAAAAGAGAATGTCTTGGTAGAGCTTTATGGCTTCAAATCTGACCCAGACATCATCTTTTTAAGGGCAGAAATAGTTTCGCAAAACGAAGCCGAAGCGGAAACTGTAGAAGTTTGGAAGGGAGAAAGAACCCTTCATGCTTATACATTGAAGTTTGCTGGTGGCTCATGGAGAATTAATGGTGAAAGTTGGAATGTAATGGACTCATCGCCATTGATAGTTTGCCGGAATATTTAAGGAGGGGTAGCAATGGAAGTTTTGGCTCTTAGCTTTTTGGTTTTTATACTTGAGTGTCTGATGCGACGATTCGCTGGATTGTCGTTCATTAGGGCACTCTTAGAATTTTTGAATTCATTTTGAGGAGGTATGTAAAAAGTGGGGGACTCTATTTTGGGGGTTGGGGTTCTGCTCATTATCGTTAATCGTGTTGTGTACTGGTTCACCGGTTTTTCTCTTTTTGATACCATAGGGAGATTAATCAGGTGAGGGCTCTAGATTATTGGGGCGGACTTTGTGCCGTCCTTTTCTATTGCCCAAGGAGCATTTTCTGGTAGAATTAATTAATTACTTTGTAGTGGCTTAAATATTTATTATAGAGAGGATGGTTAAAACAAAAAAAATCAGCATAAGAAAAAAATTGATAATTTTAGGTGTTTTGTTGGTTGTGGTTTTTATTTTGGCTATTGCGCTGATAGATTTACAGGTTAATGAGCAAAGCAGCTCTAATATTTTTCAAAGTGCTGAAAATTTGCCAGCGATAAAAGTGGCCTTGGTGTTGGGGGCAAGTGTCTGGAATAATCAAGTGATGAGTGATATGCTAAAAGATAGAGCTGACACTGCTTTAGATCTTTATCGGCAAGGGAAAATCCAGAAAATTTTGGTGAGCGGGGATAACCGCCGGCCTGACTACAACGAAGTTATTGTAGTTAAAAACTATTTATTAGAACAGGGGGTACCACAGGCTGATATATTTCTGGACTATGCTGGTTTTGATACTTATGATAGCCTTTATCGAGCTAGAGATATTTTTAAGGTTTACAGCTTAGTTATCACTACCCAAAGCTTTCATTTGCCCAGAGCTATTTATATCGCTAAAAATTTGGGATTGGAGGCTTTTGGATTATCTGCGGATCGCCATATTTACCGTAACATAGAATTTAATAAGTTTAGAGAAAAATTTGCTAACATAAAAGCCTTTTTGGATATTAAGCTTCACGCCAAGCCCAAGTTTTTAGGAGAGCCTATCCCTATATCTTAAATTATGAAAAAGCTGCTGACTCTTTGTCTAGTGCATCAGCACCCCAATATCTTATTGGGCTTCAAAAAGCGCGGTTTTGGCGCTAATCGCTGGAATGGTTTTGGGGGCAAGGTCCAAGAAGGCGAAACCATTGAGGAAGCTACCCGAAGAGAGGTGATGGAGGAGGCAGGATTAGCATTGAAAGATCTGGAATTGAGGGGCATTTTAGAGTTTCACGTCCAAGATGACCCTGATTTTTTGGAAGTGTACTTATTCAGGTCAGAGAATTTTGAGGGCGAGCCGCAAGAAAGCGAAGAAATGCTGCCCCAATGGTTTCATTATGAGCAGCTTCCTTTCCAGGATATGTGGCCAGACGATCAGCATTGGATGCCCCTATTCTTAGAGGGCAAAAAATTTAAAGGACGTTTTTTATTTGACCCTGACAATAATATCTTGGAAAAAGCCCTAGAAATTGTTGAGGATTTATAATATATGGAACAAGTGCCTCCTTTTTCCCAAAAAGCCCGGAGCTTAAAGAGGGGAGTATACCAACACTATAAGGGTAATTTTTATGAAGTAATTGAGGTGGCGCGCCATAGTGAAACCTTGGAGGAAATGGTAATCTATAGAGCGCTTTACGGCGAGCAAGATGTGTGGGTGAGGCCGCTATCTATGTTTTTAGAGACTGTGCTAATTAAGAATCAAGAAGTGCTACGATTTAAATTTATTAAAAACCAAGACAGTTAAATTTAATTTTATTTTATGAAGCTATCACAACTTTTTACTAAAACAGCCAAAGAGGCACCCGCGGATGCTGACAGCGTCAACGCCAGACTTCTGACCCAGGCCGGTTTTATTCAAAAGCAAATGGCTGGCGTTTATAATTTTTTACCTTTGGGCCTTAGGGTTTTAAACAAAATTGAAAATATTATTAGGGAGGAAATGAATGCCATCGGCGGCCAAGAAATGGTTATGCCGGCTTTAACGCAAGAAGAAAGTTGGCAGAAAACTGGCCGGGCCAGCCTGGATATTCTTTTCCACTTGCAGGGGCAAAATGATGCCAAGATGGTGTTAAATCCTACCCATGAGGAAGTTATTACTCCCATGATGAAAAGGTTTATTGCTTCTTACCGCGACTTGCCCTTTGCCGCTTATCAGTTTCAAGTTAAGTTCCGCAATGAAGCTAGGGCCAAATCAGGTATTTTGAGGGGCCGGGAATTTCCCATGAAGGATTTATATTCTTTCCATGCGGACGAGAAGGATTTAGATGATTATTATGAAAAGGTTAAGGCCGCTTACTTTAAAATTTATGAACGGGTGGGTTTGGGGGAGAAAACTATTTTAACCTTTGCTTCAGGCGGTGCTTTTAGCAAATATTCTCATGAGTTTCAAACTTTTTGCGAGGTAGGGGAGGATACTATTCATTTGTGTGAGAAATGTCGCGTGGCGGTTAATGCGGATATTCTTCAGGACCAAAATTCGTGCCCTGAATGTGGGAATAAGCAGTTAAAACCATACAAAGCGGTGGAGGTAGGTAATATTTTTAAACTGCGCACTAAATTCAGCGAGCCTTTTGGTTTGACCTATAAAGATGCTAAGGGGCAGGACCATTTGGTGGAGATGGGTTGTTATGGCATCGGCTTATCCAGATTAATGGGTATTATTGCTGATATTTTTAACGATGATAAGGGTTTGATGTGGCCGGAATCGGTTGCTCCCTATAAAGTGCATTTGATTGCCCTAGAAAACGAGCCAGGGGTTGCCAAATCGGCCCAAAAGGCGTATAAAGAGCTAAAAGAAAGGGGAATAGAGGTTTTATTTGATGACAGGCCCGATGTTTCAGCGGGTGAAAAATTCGCTGATGCTGATTTAATCGGCCTACCGATTAGGGTGGTTGTATCAAAGAAGACTTTGCAAAACAAGTCAGTTGAGATAAAAGGAAGACATACAGATAAAATGACGTTAGTTGGTCAGGACAAGTTGTTGAAGGCAATAGAGGACTAGATATCCTACAATTAAGAGGGAGGAAGTATATAATGTTGGAAGAAATAAAGGATGGAGTATATCAAATCTTTTTCCTGGATGAAGAAGAAGAGTTTTATGGGATTAGATGTGAAAAATCAAAGTTCACTAAAAAACTAAACGCATATAGTTTAATTCTAATTTGGAGAGTGGCGTTTATAGACCTAACAATCGTGAAGGCGATAGCCGTAGCGTTTAAGGGTAGAGACGATGTTTTGATCGTGATACCTAAAACATTGGCTAATGCTATGATGCAAATTCCAAAGGCTCTTGGGTTGTCTTTCCCCAGTCTGGAAGTTTGCTCGGAGGCGGAGTTAGCCGCATGAGTATCGGTTGCTTATTTATAGGGCGCCTGGGACCCAAAAATATCCCAGGTTATTTTATTGATTTTTGGGGTTGGCGGGGTATTATAAAGTAATAAGTTTTAAAGTTTATGATTAAGTTTGAGGATTTTCAAAAAATTGATTTACGAGTGGCTAAAATTTTAGAAGCTGAAAGGGTAAAGGAGTCAGAAAAGTTAATGAAGTTACAGATAGATTTGGGGGAGGAATTGGGAAAAAGGCAAATCGTAGCTGGTATTAGCCAGTTTTATACTCCCGAAAACTTAGTGGGCCAGCAAATTATTGTGGTGGCTAATTTAGAACCCAGAAAGCTAATGATGCAGGAAAGTTGCGGCATGCTTTTGGCTACCCATGGCTTAAATGGTGAGCCAGTTCTGCTAATACCTGCTAAAGGAGTACCTCTAGGGTCTAAAATAAGTTAATTAAATTTATTTATGACATTTGAAGAATATCAAAATAAGGCTAAGGAAACAGCAATTCATGCTGAGCAATACAAAGTAATGTTCCCCGTAATGGGATTAGCAGGGGAGGCTGGTGAGGTGGCCAACAAAGCGAGTAAAATTTATCGTGATGATAACGGTATAGTCACCGAAGCCAAGAAAGAAGATTTAACGAAAGAGTTAGGCGATGTTCTTTGGTATCTTAGTCAGATAGCTACTGATTTGGGAATACCGCTGGAGGAAGTTGCAAGAAATAATTTGGAAAAGTTAGAATCTAGAAAACAAAGGAACCAATTAATCGGCAGTGGCGATAATAGATAATGAAAGACCAGCAGTGCTGGTTTTTATTTTACAGATAGAGTGTGCTAGAATAAAAATTAATAGAGAAAGCATAAGTAAGGGGAAACGGCTTGAAATCTATGGCAAGCAGTACAAAACTTAATTTCCCTTCTGACGCTCATGATACCGTCATGATAGTGAGGACACTCGTGGAGGCCCTCTTCTTTTTCGTTGTCTTTTTTTCTCCAGTGGAAATCTCTTGGCTTCAAGGGCTACCCCAGCTCAATGGTTTTAAGGTTGGATTGTCCTTCGCCCTATTTTGTAGCCTCATCTTTTTAATTATAGTTATTATTTTAAGAAACAGAGGGAAGAAAACTGATAGCATTGTTTATTTTGAAGCATTAGTAGATATGATTATGATTATTTGGCTGATTTTCATCTTTGGAGGTATGACGGGCAATTTCTTCTTCTTTTTATTTTTAGGCTTAATGGAGGCGGCTTTTACCTTTAACGGGGGAGTGATTTTGATTTCAATGATTATGGGCCTTTTATCCGTTATGGGAGATTATATTTGGAAAATATATTCTGGCATATTTGATTTTAATGCTTATAACCTTTTGATGTTGATCTTTAAGGATTTAACCGTGGTCTTGATAAGTTATTATAGCTATTCTTTTATGAGAAGTGTCATTAAAGAGAAAAGGACCAGTAAGGAACTACATGTAGCTTATACTGAATTAAAGAAACTTGATCAAGCCAAATCCGAATTTATTTCTATAGCCTCTCACCAGCTGAGGACCCCCTTAACTGCCTTGAAGGGGTATTTATCTATGTTTTTGGAGGGGGATTATGGTAAATTACCAGAGAAGACCTTGCGTTCAATAGAGAATATGTATCAATCAAGTGAAAGATTAATTAGGCTAGTTAATTCATTATTAAATATTTCTAAAATGGAAGCCGGGAAGGTGGTTTTTAGCCCATCGCAAGTTGACCTGAAAAGTCTTATCGGTAACGTGATAGCGGAGTTTATCCCAAAGGCCAAAGAAAAAAATTTGAAGATATCCTTTGAATGCCCCCAAGGTTTTGTGCCTTTTGTTTTGGTTGATGAGGAAAAAATCAGGGAGGTCATTTCTAATTTGGTTGACAATGCCATGAAATACACAGAAAGGGGTGGGCTTGTTGTCAGGTTAAAAGCCGATCGTTTAAAGGTGGCAATTGAGGTAGAAGATACGGGGATTGGTTTAAGCCAAGAAGAAATTGGCAAACTTTTTCAATCTTTTTCTAGGGTAGGAGAGGGGAGGGCAATGTGCGTAGAAGGAGCGGGGCTTGGTCTTTACGTGGCTAAAAAGTTTGTAGAAACACACGACGGTAAAATCTGGGCGGAATCCGCAGGCAAGGGTATGGGTAGCAGGTTTATTATTGAGCTTCCTATTAAAAACTAATTATGAGAGCTACCTTTGGAGATAAAAAACTGCTTATTCGTCAGCTAAGCCTTAAAGACTTAAGGCAGCCAGAAAAACTTTGTGATTTTGTTAATTCCTTGGTGGATGAAGATGCCAAAATTTTAGCCAATAGCCATAAGGTTGAAAAAGATGAGTTAGCTTGGCTGAGGGGAGAGTTATTGAAAATGAAGGAGAAAAGAGGAATACGGCTTTTCGTAGAATATAATGGTCAAATCGTGGCCAATACGGGCGTGGCCTTGAGGAGGGAGAGAGAATCGCATATTGGTGAGCTTGGAATTTCTATCAGAGATGGTTTCCGAGGTATAGGCTTGGGCAGTTATTTGATCGGGGAGATAATCAAAATGGCCAAGCAGGGGTTAAAGCCGCCGCCCAAAATAATTGAGCTTGGAGTTTTTGAAAATAACAAAGCCGCCTTGCATGTTTATAGAAAAGCCGGCTTTCGAGAGGTAGCTCGGATACCGAATAGAATTCAGTATAAAGGCCAGTTAATTACCGAGATAATTATGCATTTATCCTTGTCTTGATTATCAGGCGTTGACAAGAAAGGATATGGACTTATAATTTAAACATCCATTAGCATTATCTATGAAAAGTGATAAAAAATTTGTTTTAACCTGGAGCCGCCAACAAAGACCAACTCTTCTTCTTGTGGGAAGAGATTGGTTGAGTTTGCTTTAAAGATAATATTAGCAAGCCAGTCAACCCCTTCTCGCAAGAGAGGGTTTTTTATTACAGTTCGCGAGAAGGGAGAATATTAACAATAATCAATGAGGAGAAATAAGATGAAAGTTAATGAAAGAAGGGTTATTTGGAGAAAAAAGTCATTTGAATGCTTAGGGATAGGAGAGTTCTTCTCTTTAGTGGAGAGGGATGAGAATAATGACAAGACCCAAGCAAAATTATTTCAGAAGATGGTTGTGAGTGATAATGGCAATAATGCTATTTATGGTGCAGAGGAAACATATATTGAACCAGAGAGAATAGTATGGGCAAACGATGGCGGTATGCAGGTCTATTAGCACAAAGTCAATAAAGCAGGGGTAACCCCTGCTTTTCTATTGACAAGATTTTAAAAGGGGATATACTTTATCTTAATAAAGTGCTTTACTTAGATAAAGCGGTAGTTATGACTAAATGGGATAATCCAACAACTGAAAATTTATGGGAAGCGATTTTGAAGCTCAAGAGCTTAGGGGAGGCCAAAAATTTTTTCCGTGATCTGTTAACCGAACAGGAGATTATTGAGTTTGGCAAAAGATGGCAGGTAGCTCAAATGTTAAGTCAGAAGACTCCCTATTCTCAAATAGAAAAGAAAACTGGTTTAAGCTCAACGACAGTGGCTAGGATTTCCAAGTGGCTGAATAAAGGCATGGGTGGCTACCGATTAATGCTTAGAAGATTAGCTCATCATCACAACTCTATCCCAACTGGGAGAGGGTTGCGTTGAAATTGGATAAACTTATTTTCGTTTTTTCAAACCAACCCCCTCTCAAATTGGGAGGGGGTTATTCTTTTGTCGACCCATTATTAAACGACAAAAAAGTTCTTTTTATTGCTTAACTATGGAGGGAAAATAAATGGATGAGAAAAAAACAAACCAAGAGTTGCTTCGCGCCCAGGAGTTAATCCAAGACTCGGATGATAAGAACGCGAAGAAAAAGGTGAAGGAACTGCTTCAAGATCCTGACATTGAGGTTATTGAATCATATATTGGTCTTGGAGAGTGTATATTGTATTTTATGAAAGGAGGATTCCTGCATTATGATTGTTGGTGCAACGAAGCATTGGCAAGGCATGATATACTTGAGATGGTTAGAGATTCCGGCAGGCTGAAGAAAAAAATACACAGAGACGACCCCGAGAGAGATGCTTTGAGGGAAATGGAGATGTGGATGGGGAGAAGAAAGAAAGCCAAACACTGGAAATATTGGATCGCGAGCATTACTGATGCTTGTCAGAACCGCTGCCCTGGTTGTTATCGCGTTCTGCAAGAAAATTTGGTTTATGAAGATGGGCATATGCGGCTCTCCGACTTTGAGCAAATATTGGCCATCTTTAAAGAGCATGGCGGTGAATCCATTGACTTTGTTGGCGGCGAACCAACCCAGCACCCAGACCTTTTGAGGATGATGGAATTATGCTGTAAAGCGGGAATCAAAATTTGGCTTTACACCAACCTTAGAGAGTTTGGCTGTAGGCCAGAGTTGGCAAAACGGGTTCTTGAGGTCGGTGGGGATATAACGGTTGTTGGAAAGCTGAACGTCCCCAATCCCCAGGATCCAGCCCAACGGAAAATGCAAGCGCAGTGGCTGGGCTCTTCCCAGTTGGCTGTGGATGAAATGTGGCAAGGGCTTCAAAATTTGCTGACCGCCGGATTTCCGCCGGGTAAGATCGGCGTGGAGAACTTACTTCGGAAAGCTAATATTGAAATGGCCCCGCAAGTTTACGAGATAGGCCTGCGGAGAGGATTCTTTGTTGATTTGGAAATCCCCACCTGCCCAACAACAGCAAGCGAAAGCGACTTCCGTAAGTGGATAGAGCTTTTCCCGAACAAAGACCAAATCCTAAAATGTGTTAAGGAGGTAGCGATCATAAATCAAAAAGAAGGAATTTCTGCTTATGTGCCCATAATGCCTCATCTAACCGGCCGCTACACTGAAGGAGTTGGCATGGGTTGCGTCGCATTTAAGCAAGGGGCGTTATTAACCGAAAGCGACGGCCGAGTGGGGCTTTGCACGAGCGGCAAACCCTTGCTCAACAAAGACGGGAAGCAATTAAACATTTTGCGGGATTCTCTTTGGGAGATTTTTTCGCACGATGATTTGGTAGCTCGACGTGATAGCTGCCGTCAGGGAAGCATCAAAAGTGGTCCATGCGCTGTTTGCGAACATTGGCAGTATTGCCTGGGCGGTTGCGCCGCTTTAAGAGAAACCCTGGGAGGAATCTTTGATTCTTATCCGCTTTGCTATTTGCATGAATGGATACCAAAGGAAGAACTAATTAATCTCTTTCGTAGAAAGCAATAAGATGTAAATAAAAGCGGGCTGAAGAACCTTCTTTAGCCCGCTTGCTTATTTATGGACAATAAGATAATAAATTTGGCAACAAAGAAATTCCAGTTGTTATCTTTGGAATATCAAGGTTTCATTAATGTGGGTGTTGATAACTGGCGGGGCTGGCGTTTTATTTTGGATACGAATGACGTAAGGGGTTGTAGAAACGAATGCAAAAAGTGTTCTCTTTATCGCTTGTTGAGGAATGAAAAAGAAGAAGCAGATAATTTTTCTGCCGCTTTATATATGGCCAGCAAGGAAGATAAGGAATTATTCGGCCCTCAAAATTTTTTGAACTGCAAAACTCTAAAACAATACGAAGATTGTTTTATAAATTTTATTACCAAAAAGGCAAGCACGGAAAAAGAAATCAAGGAGGAGCTTGTGTTAGTGAAAAATTTTAGATTGATATTTTCAAAGAATGTTAGCAATTTAGCGAAGAAAGAAAAGGATTTCCGAAAGTCAGTTATCAAAAAACTTTTGAATAACACAACTTCCTCTAAAAAGTTAATTATTGAGAAAATTGTTCGAGAAAACAATATTATATGATATGGTTTCCCATTGTTGATTTTGCTTGGGTTTTTGGTATTATAAAAGAATGGCAATTGATACCAACCCAGAGAAAATAAGGGATTTATTGGATAGGGGAGTGGAAGAAATCGTGGATAAAGACAATTTAGAAAGGCGCCTCAAGGCTGGGGAGAGGCTTAGAATTAAGCTGGGGATTGATCCTACCGGTTCTAAGATTCACATCGGCCGAGCTGTTATTTTGTGGAAACTTAAGGCCTTTCAAGAGTTAGGGCACCAGATCGTTTTGATTATTGGTGATTTCACCGGCCAGGTGGGCGATGCCTCTGATAAGGACTCCATGAGAAAATGTTTAAGCGAGGGAGAGATTGGGACTAATATGGCTGGCTACCAAAAGCAGTTCGGGATAATTTTAGATATGGATAAGGTGGAGTTGAGATATAACTCCGAATGGCTTAGTCAATTAAATTTCAAGGATGTTTTGGGGTTGGCTATGAATTTTACAGCCCAGCAAATGATTCAGCGGCGCAATT
>JAQTPV010000052.1 GCA_028712605.1 Minisyncoccota bacterium
AAATGATCATATTGTTTCAATGGGTTCTTGTACTACCAACGCCGTTGCTCCTTTGGCAAAAATCTTAGATGAAAAATTTGGCATCAAGAATGGTTTCGTGAATACGGTGCACAGTTATACAAATTCACAAAACAAAGCATACCCGAATTGGAGAACTGATTCAGCTGCTAAGCTAAGCATTATCCCTTCAACTACCGGAGCTACGAAAACCGTTGAGAAATGCCTACCTAATCTAAGAGGAAGGCTTAATGGGCTATCTTTGAGAGTTCCAACAGAAACGGTTTCTATAGTAGAATTTGTGTTTGCCTCAAGCGAGGAAACTACGCCTCAGAAAGTGAATGAAGCCTTGCAAAAGGCGAGCCAGAGCGAAGCACTAAAAAACATTTTATTTTTTGAAGTCAAAAGGCTGATATCAAATGATTTGAAGGGGAGTCCTTATTCAGGCGTTGTGGACGCCAACCTAACACAAGCTTTTGGGAACTTAGTTAAGGTTTTAATCTGGTATGATAATGAATGGGGGTATGCGTGTCGTTTGGCTGAAATGGCGGATTATGTTGGAAGTAAGCTATAGGCAGTGGTCAGATTTCTAGATTTTGACGAATCGATTCACCGAGAAGGTTTAATAGCCCATCGGTTTTTTTCTTTCTTAAAATCAGTTATAATAATATATGATGCTGCTTAGCTTTGAAGAAACTCAAGAACTATTGTTTAGGTATAAAATTACATTGGTAGAGGGTCAAATTATTGAGAGTCCCCAAGAGGGGATAGCTTTTGCAAGGCAAAAAGGCTGGCCTATAGTTTTGAAAGTTGATTATCAAGAGCTGACTCATAGAACAGACTTAGGTTTAGTAAGGGTTGGTATTAAAAATGAACAAGAATTGCAGCAAGCCTTTCTTGATCTAAGGCATGATTTTGACAAGGGCAGGATTTTAATACAAAAAACCGCTCAAGGAGTTGAAGTTATTTGTGGCATGAAAAAAGATCCGACCTTTGGCCCGGTTTTACTTTTTGGTTTAGGTGGCGTATTTGTGGAAGTTTTAAAAGATGTTACCTTTGGAATTGTGCCAGTGACAAAAAATGAAGCCCACCAAATGATTGCTAAACTAAAAGGCTACTCTTTGTTTAAGGGTTATAGAGGCAAGGATCCACTTTATGCTGCAAAAGTTGTTGATCTGTTAACCCACTTATCTGATCTGGCCCAAAAGGAAGAACGAATCGTTGAAATTAATTTTAATCCAGTTTTTGTAAGCGAAACAGAGGTGGCGGTGGCTGACGCTAAAATCACTATTTAATTTATGTTGAGTGCTTTTTTTAATCCTCAATCCGTAGCAGTTATCGGGGCCAATGACCGTCCTGGTTCAGTGGGTCTTGGGGTGTGTCGTAATCTTGCAGCAGGGGAGTCTCAAAGGAAGATATTTTTTGTTAACCCTAACTTACCGAATGTTCTAGGGAGGGAAACATATACCTCTATTTTAGCTATACCGCAGGTGATAGATTTGGCCGTTATAGCTGTGCCTTTTCAGTTTGTTTTGGATGTTGCTCGCCAGTGTGCTCAAAAAAAGGTTAAGGGGGTAGTGGTGATCTCTTCTGGTTTTTCTGAAATGGGGGAGGAGGGCGAGAAGAGGCAAGAAGAGCTAAAGCAAATTTTAGCTCAAAATCAGATTCCTCTGCTGGGGCCGAATTGTTTAGGCTTAATCATCCCACATTTGCAACTCAACGTTTCTTTTAGTCCAGCCACGCCCAAGGAGGGGGATATGGCCTTTCTTTCTCAATCAGGGGCTTTAATTGATTCTATAATTGATAAATCCTTAGCTGAATGGTACGGGTTTTCCGCTCTGATTTCTTATGGCAATGAGGCCGATTTGGACATCAGCGACCTTCTAGGGGCTCTGGGTGATGACCCTAAAACCAAGGTGATAGCCATTTATTTAGAAAGCATTAAAAATGGCCAAAAATTCATAGAAATAGCTTCAAAGGTAACCAAAAAGAAACCGGTCGTAGTCTTGAAAGGTGGACAAACTGATTTAGGACAAAGGGCGGCAGTTTCTCATACGGCTGCTTTGGCTGGCGTAGCTGAAATATATTCAGCTGCCTTTGAGAAGGCGGGTATTTTTGAGGTTGAAACTATCGAGGAATTGCTTTATGTAAGCTTGTCTTTGGGCTGGAGTCAGCCTTGTGAGAATGATGTCGCTGTTTTAACTAATGGTGGGGCGGCGGGTGTCCTTACTGCAGATTGGTGTTCACGGTTAGGCATTAATTTACCCAAACTTACCGTAAAGACCATTGATAAGCTTTTAAAGTCACCGGTCATTAACCAATCTTTCTCTCGTAGTAATCCTTTGGATATTTTAGGTGATGCCTTAAGCGATCGGTATGAGGTAGCCCTTAATGCTTTGCTGGAACAAAAAGATGTTCATGGTTTGATTGTTATCCAAACAATTCAGGTTATGACCGAAATAGAAAAAAATTCCCGAGTGATTATTTCAGCTGCACATCGTTTTCAAAAGCCGATTTTATCATTAATTTTAGGCGGGCAGGCGGCCGGTGAAGGAATCAAAATTTTAAGTCAGAATAAAATATCTTGTTTCACTGAACCCAAGACAGCTATCCTGGCCCTTAAAGCTTTAATAGTAAGAAACAGCTTAGCGGCATAATAGTTTAGCTTTTAAGCTGTTCCGTCGCTAAATGTTTATTTGATTTTATGAGGAATATTTTGTGGTTTGAAGAAATTGCTTACACTGATGTGCCAAAAGTTGGTGGGAAGAACGCTTCTTTGGGGGAAATGTATTCTCAATTAAGACCCAAGGGTGTTAACATCCCGCATGGTTTTGTTTTAACCGCCGATGCTTATTGGTATTTCTTAAAATTCAACAAAATAGATTTAAAATTAAAACAAATTTTTTCGAAATTTAATCCCAAAAGTTTGCAAAGTTTAGCTTTAACCGGCAAGGCTTGTCGTGATCTAATATTGAAAACCAATTTTCCAGACGATTTACAACGGGAGATTTTAGCCAGCTATAGAAAACTTTCCAA
>JAQTPV010000053.1 GCA_028712605.1 Minisyncoccota bacterium
ATTTGGAGAATTTGAGGTGCAGTGAAATTGCCTGTAAGCATCAAATCCCACATTCTGCGAACTAGGGGAAAACGCTCTGGGTCTTCAACTATAACTTTGTATCCCTTCTCTCGGTCTGGAGTGTTGAGGTAGCCAGCGGGAGCAATGCCAGGTAACCAACCGTCGTTAACCTTTTTTCTCAAACCCCTTTTTACATTTACAGAAAGGTCTCTAATAAATTGGTTTGCCATTCCAAATTCAACACTCATCATTAGAACGTTATCGGTAGGAGTGAAGTTTTTGTCATACGTCTGGATGTTTTGGATGACGCTTTGTTGAAGCATCCATTGAATTTGTCCGCCGTCTATTGGATTGCGTGCTAGACGGTCTAATTTCCAACACAAAATTCCTCGAGCTTCGTTTTGATAAATACGTTTGAGCATCTTATCAAAGATTGGTCGTCCTGGAGCTTTAGCGGATTGCTCCTCAGAAAGCGTCTCGATTATATTTAAACCATAATCTTTGGCAATTTTTTTAAGCTCATCTATTTGTGCGCCTATTGAAGTAACTTGTCTATCTTCCGCCTCATTGGATTTTCTGGCGTATAGGAAGTATTTAATTTTTTGGTTATTTTCTATTCTCATATTTTTAATTACCTTCCTAAAACAATAAAGGCTCGGCGAGTGATTGCACCACTACACCGAGCCATCATTGGCTTCAAGGTGAACTGGTGCAATCAGCTCTTGAAATTAAATTTTTATTTCTTTTTAGTCTACTAAGAATGATTTCCTGAGATAATTATGTAAAGGATTAACGCAATTGCGGCAATTCCGAGGGTAATATAAATCCCATAACCAATATAGTTATAGATTTTCTTTTCTTCTCCGAGTTTTGAACCTGGTTTATTTCTAAAATATTTATAGATAGCCTGAATAATTGGACGTATCACGAAAATCAGAATTGCGATTGCTATAAATCTTTCGGTATTCATTTTTTTGAAAAATACTTTTTACTTATAATAATGGCGACCGTCACACCAATCACCAAACCAACGACCAAAGAAATAGAGACGGTATTAAATACGTTTTTAGTGAACAGATTATTTAATGGTTGCGTTTGGCTAGTTTGTTGAGTGATTTTGAGTTGGTTAATTTCTTTTTGTAATGATTCAAAATCTATTTTTAGCTGGGTATTTTCTTGCTGAAGAGTTTGATTTATTTGTTGCCCCTTTAAAATTTCGTTTTGTTGTTTCAAGTAGAAAGTTTGCTGACACGGATAATCAGTTTGAACACAGCCTGTTACCGAATCGACGGGTAGGTCTTGGGCGTAACCATAAATTGATTTTTCTTGAGCCATAATTATTTATTTGTGGTTTACCCAAACAAAAAGGGGCTCACCACATCTATCTGGTCGCCCACATTTCAAACCACTTGCGTAGCCTTTAGTGGCAGACAGAGGATGAACCCCTTTCTGGGCTAAAAGCTACAAAAAATAGCAAGCGTTTATTAAAATGTAGGCGACACAATAATTATAACAAGTCTGCAAATCGTTGCAAGTGCATATTCGCGCCGTTTTAATTTTTATAAGCCCTTATTGTTTTTTTAATGTACCGACCAAATTCAATGGTTTGAATAAATTAATGAATTAATGTCTTATAGTGAACTCTTTTACTTAATAGAAAATCTATTAAATAGTAAATAGTTACTTTATAGTTCTGTTATTCTATATAGTTAACTATATAGAGAGTCTTGCAGATTACTTACTAAAATATTGGCTTGTCTCTTCTTCGGAAAGACCATAAGCCTTCGTTAATCGTTTTTTCATTACCTCTGCATAAGCGTCATATATCTTTCCCTCTATTTTTTTCCAAAGGTCTTTATCAGAGAAAAAAGCTATCGGGTGCCATTTTCCGCCACCTAAATAAGAGGGTGGTGTTACCCAAATTTTTTCACCTCTATCGTTTTCGTGTTGTGATTCTTGAATACGAAAACCTCGTATAATAACATCACCAAAGTCTAAGCCCACAATTGCCTTTAATTTGCCCTCAGTGAGTTTAATTTTTATTCCAATTTTTTCAACGTCTATAGTCATAGTTATTAGATTAACCGCTTATTCCTTTAAGCCTTTACTCCTCTTGGCAATCTTCCTCCCAAGATTTTGGAAGCGGATGATAGACTTTGTCATACAGCACTAAAGTATTTATCGCTTCTTCTAAAGCAAACTCATCAGAGATGTCTTCGCCTCTTTCCTCTTTCCAAATTTTTTTAAATTCTTTAAGCGCTTGTTCAGAAATCATCGCTCGTAGATGCGAGCCTTCAAAACCTTTAGTTGATTGAAGTAGGCTTGCGGTTCAACTTTTAATTCACTTCGCCAGTATTGCTTTATAATTTCTTGAAGTTTGAAGGAGTCCTTAAAGATGAAGACCGACCTTGTAGGACTAATCCTCTCCACCTCATCAACAATGAAACCAAAAATAGAAAGAGCTGCAGTTATTGCCAGGTCTGCAGTACGAAAAATTTTTATTCTATTTGGTTGACTCATTGTCATAATAAAAAACTCCAGGCTACTATCTGGAGCATATACCCACTTAAAAAATTACCGTGTCGTTAATTTTAATTTTTTATTACCCTCTTTTTAAGACGCTCTAAGCGTTTTCGAACATAAGAATCTTTACTTTTTCTTTTACTTAACGCAACCTTCATTGCCACGCCTTTGCTTGTGTAACGTTTTTCTCTATCAACATCTTGTGGGTTTAGTTTTTCAAGTTTGCGCATTTCCTTTTCAGATAAATTATTTTGCTTAGAAACAACCGCTAAGTAGTTAGCAT
Source organism: Minisyncoccota bacterium (assembly GCA_028712605.1). Classification (GTDB taxonomy): domain Bacteria; phylum Patescibacteriota; class Minisyncoccia; order Minisyncoccales; family CG1-02-41-26; genus JAPLWD01. The sequence continues at coordinate 2,807 of JAQTPV010000053.1, forward strand.
AGGTTTTCGTCTTTGCTCTTCGTCTTTTACTCATTTCCGAAATGATATTTAAATCTTGCTTAAGATTTTTAAATTTTCTACGAGTGTTTTTTGCAGCATCAATAAGTCTCAAGATTTTTTTATAATTTTTTGGAAGAGTCTTGATTCCCAACTTAGTTTTAGTAAAGCTTCTTATTATTTGTTT
>JAQTPV010000054.1 GCA_028712605.1 Minisyncoccota bacterium
GAGCTGAACCAACTAATAGTTGTGGTGTTAAGTGTCCAACAGGCACTAAACCGACATCTTGTCCGGCTGCTAATACTTATTGTGCTGGCTCTGAACCGGATAATGGTTGTGGAGGCAAGTGTCCAACAGGCACCAAGAACGATTGTCCAAACCCCAATACTTATTGTCCAGGCGCTGAACCAACAAACAGTTGCGGGGTAAAATGTTCAACCGGCACCAAGGATTGTACTCCCGAAGCACCAAAAAATTTAAGAGTAATCACTCATACGCCAAGCTCTATGACCTGGCAGTGGGACGCTGCTAATGGCGCTACTTCTTATGCGGTTATTATTTATGACAATAATTGGCGTCTTATTGATTCGCGTAACATTGGCGGCAACTTAACCTGGACAGCCAATGGTCTGACAGCCAATACTCGTTATATTATTTACGTTCGAGCCACCAATAACTATGGGTTTAAGGAAAGCTTTATTTGGTCAGCTACTTCAATTGAAGACCCCATAAGCCTTAATTGTACCAATATCACTAAAAATCAAATTACGGTTGCAGAGAATGGCAGCTTCACTAATCTAAATGTTCCCAATTCTGGACTGCGTTTTAGAGAAACCAATACTAATACCATTAGGGATTATGGCAGCTCAAGAACTTGGACTTTAGGTGGTTTAAATGAAAATACTTTGTATAGATTTGTTGTGCGCGCTCGCAACCAAGATGCTCTGAATGACGGTACGCCCGATTATACGGCAGAAGATTGGCAGATAGATTGCCATACTCTTTCTACGCCTCAAGTCGTCCCCATTCGGTATGTTCCGGGCGATTATTGTCTTGCCGCCACAGCCCTTCGGGGAATTTTCACTTGGACCTTTAGCGATCCGATTCCTTCAGAAACCCAGAGTGCTTATTTCATTGAGGTGGCCACTGACCCTGGCTTTAATAATATTGTACGCACTAAGAACGGCAATGCAGTGGTGGGTAACGGAGGGCAAGGTAGCGGGACCTTGGACGAGAGCCTTCCTTTTTATAATCAAACTTATTATTGGAGAGTTACGGTGTGGGATAATACCGGTATTGCCTCAAACCCAAGCGCGCGATCTTCATTTACTACTCCTAGACACCGCTATCCAGAGCCATTATTTAATCTAGCCCCATCAGCACCAGCTAAAAATGAAGTAACTCAATTCTGCTCTACCGATCAAGCGCCTTGCGCGGTTAATATCGCTAAATGCTATAACGATTCTAATAACTTAATTAGTTGTTCTGGGAAAAATATTTCTTGGACCTTTGAAGAGCAAAATCCAGTAACTCGTGTGTGGGAATTAGCCAACGTTACTTATTTGAATGATACTAATGCCAATTCAGAAAACCCCACTTTAAAGTTTGCCACTATTAGTCTCAAGAGAATTACTTTACGTATCGCCGATGAGGTGGGTACTTGTTCAAAGGAGCAAAGTATTAAGGTTATCCCCGTGCCTAAGTGGCGGGAAGTGTCACCATAAATTTATTCTTAGTATTGCCGGTTAGTTAGATGAAAAAAATTTTTCTGGTTTCATTTTTAGCGTTCATGCTTGCTTTAGGAGCAGGTTTTTGGTTACGCTTTATCAAAACACCGGTTCAAAATACTCAAAATTATCAAGGCAGCCAGTCAGAAATTAATTTACAAGACCAACCCTCTTTACAGCAGCAAGAAGCGGGGCAACTTGGTGAAGTGGTGGTTCAAGATGAGAACACTGGGAAAGAGAAACAATTAGTTAATCCTAATTTCCCGATTGTCGCCACCTCTACTACTAATAAAAAGGGAATATCCCCGTAAGGTCGGCTGAAGAGGCCAGCATATTTTTGTGACCCCGCGTCAGCTTTTCGGCGCGGGGTTTACTTTGGACACCTTTTTTGTTAAATTAAAATATAGTTTAATCAATTAATCGCTGAAATTTGGCAAATCTCTACTAAGAGATATTTAGTAGTTATTTATGGATGACCAATTTTTCGCTTTAAATTATGAGTCAGCTTGTTTTGATTGTAACAAGCTTTTTGGCTTTGGCCGTCGGTTCTGCTTTGGGTTACTTCACTCGTCAGTCCATTGCTAGAAAGCAAAAGGGTAGCATTGAAGCTAAGCTTCAGAAAAGAATTACTCAAGTTAAACAGGAGGCCGAGGAAATGGTTAATCAAGCCAGGCACCAGGCCGCCAAGATCGTTGCTGAGAGCCAGCTAGAGATTGATAGCCGTCGTAGGGAGATCTTAAAAACCGAAAGATTGTTATTTAAAAGAGGGCACATTATTGAACAGAAAATGGCTGATTTTGAAGGCAAAGAAAGGGACCTTGAGCTTAGAATCCAAAAAATAAAAGAACTTAAAGAAAAGTTTGATCAGCTGAAAGAGGAAATCACTCAAAATTTAGAACGTGTTTCCGGCCTTACCCAGCAAGAGGCGAAAGAGGAGATCTTGAAAAATGCTGAAAAAGACTACGAGAAAGATATTGTTTTAAGGATGCAGAAACTCAAGAAAGAAGGAGAGGAACGATTTGAAGCGCAAGCTCGTGAAATGATTGTTCTGGCAATGCAAAAGTATGCTTTAAGTCAAGCGCAAGAAACCACTACTAGCACCCTGACTATTCCCTCGGAGGAGGTCAAGGGACGTATTATCGGCAAAGAAGGACGCAATATCAGAACTTTAGAGAAGTTAACAGGGGTTGAGGTTATTGTGGATGAAACCCCGGAAACGGTGGTTATCTCTGGCTTCAACCCTCTAAGGCGTCATATCGCTAAAGTGGCCCTAGAAAGACTAGTTAAGGATGGTCGCATTCAGCCAGCCAGAATTGAAGAGGTTGTTCAAAAAGTAGAAGAGGAAGTGGCTAATCAAATTAAAGATTTAGGCGAGAAAGCCGTTTTTGATGTCGGCATTATTGATTTTCCAGTTAAGTTAGTTCAGCTTTTAGGCAG
>JAQTPV010000055.1 GCA_028712605.1 Minisyncoccota bacterium
TGCCCCAAGGGATTTACTTTTTCACAATAAGGACAAGCGACAGAATTTGGCGGAATCAATTTTTCGCAATATTTGCAAGGATGTTTATAGCCTACTGTTGGTTTATTAGCTGCTTCTGTCCCGGTCGCAACATAGGGCGGAGTAATTTCTATTTTTTCAGAACCAGAAAATGCCAAATAACCCGGAATCACAATGCCAACCGCTGGCACAATAATTAAAATTCCTACCCAATTTGGTTTACCTCTTCTTTCGGCAATTGCCATCCAGATAAGAACACCAAAAATAATATTAACAATTGGGATTAAAAGCAGAATAAACCACCATAAGGGTTTTTGGGCGATCTGGAGCATCAAAAAGACATTGGCAACCGGAATCCAAGCCATCCAACCATTTTTCGTGCCTGTCTTTTTAGCTAAAATTTGCAGACAGATGGCTAGATATATGTAAAACAAAGCCCAAAGGATTACGTACAACCCGCCGAACACTAGTCCTATGGTTCTAAAACCTTTTAAAAACCCAAACCATGGGAATAATGGCGTATTTTGGCAGGACGAATCATCTTGGCATATTTTTTCAACGTCGCAAGCAGCTGGAGTGCAGACTCTTACTTTGGCTACTTGATTTTGCGGACATCCAGAAGCCCCACATTCCACGCCTTGCCATTGTGAACATTGGCATCCGTCCGCTTTGGTGCATTGCCCATCCTTGCATTTATTACCCTCGCCGCAGTAGACTGGCGAAGCCCATTCAAAACAGCTATCTTTATTATAGTCTCCGCACTTATAATAATTAAAATTGTCAAAACATTTGGTTGCACCAGCACTGCATTCATCCTGACAAGCGCCCCCTCCAAGGCATTGACCATTCACACAAGTATTACCCGCCGAACAATCAGAATTTTTAGTGCATCCAACTGGCGGTTCGACTCCCCCACACTTGCCATCACAATTAGCGGTTGAATAACAACTCTGGCTGGTAGTTATCTGACAGTCTTGTTTGGTAGCGAATTCTCCCACCAGCTGGCAGTTATCGGTTTTACAGCCATAAAACTTGGATAAAGAAACCGAGGTTTTAATGCTTAATTTATAATTTAAAACATCGGCTGATTTCACAATGTAACCGTACCAACTATCACTGCTAACCGCTAAATAAATATTAGTGTTATTGACTGGGGTTAAGGACAAGGCAGCAACAGCTCCATCATTAGCGGAACTTTTTTCTTCCAGTAACTCTCTGTTTAGATTAAACGTTTCCAGTTTCATCGCGCCTCCAGTTGGCGGCATCGCCTTAAATTCATAAGTTACTCCCTTGCTGACTGAAATTTTATAATAATCTTTTAAGTCGTTACCCACCAGTTCAGTAATATAAGGATGCGCGGCTAAATAGCCGTCATAATCCCCGGTAGTAACAACCAATGCTTTTTCAAAAGACTCGCCGGCATCTGTTTGACTACCAGCATCATAATAATTATTCGTAGAAATTTCCAAAGAAAAGGAGTCCGTTGGCCATCCTTCGGTGGCAATTTTAAAGTAATACTTTTGCTGGTCATCATCGGAGCTGACCAGCCATTTAATCGAGTTATCGCCAAACTCCGAAACCAACTCCTCTTTGTTTCCGTTAAAAAGGGTTACGGTATTAAGACCATCAGACACAAACTTACTTTTAATAGTAATATTCTGCCCTGCCTTTACTTGAAGTGAATAATATAACTGCTGATTTTCCGAAATGGTTCCACCTTGATAAGTGCCCGTCTGAAGCGCCGCAGCGGTCTCAAAACTGCCACCGCCAGAGGGCAAGGTTTGAGCAGAAACGATGTTTAATAAACCGCCAATCAAAAATAAAGCAAAAGTACTAACAATTATAGTCTGAAAACAAGAGAGCTTTTTGAACATATTTTTGTTTAAACTTTTTGTAAACTCTGTTAGAAAAAATAGTTACAGAAGCAACTCGCACTTTCTAAAAAGAAGCTCTGCGTTATACTCGTCTCAGCCGCTCCAAGGCGCAAATTTTCTAATAGGGTCAACTATTAAAGTTATTTAATTAATTATTTTGTTTTTTTATAGATCGTGACCTTTTAATGCCCTCATAAGGTATTATAGGGCATTCTTATTTTTTATTCTTACTAACCCACGAAAAACAATCTTTTTATCTTAAGGTTAAATTATTTTACACCTCAACATAAACAAAGGCAAATTGCTTCTCATGTTAAAAACAGAATAAAAAGCAACAAAAAACACTTTCCGGGAATGGAAAGCGCTCTATCGACTCCGGGAGAGAGACGATAGCAGAACCTATTTAAAGGGTTAGTAATAAATTTAATCCTCCTTCTTTTCAACTATAATTGTGCATTTAGCTACTAAAGCTGCAACAGCACCTATCGCCGCCCAAGCCGGCAATAGAGCGGTGCCAACCACGCCTATCGTGAGGGGAAATTCAACCAGAGCCTTGCCCTCCTCGTTTTTAATGATAATTCTTCTGACATTCCCCTCTTTTAGCAGCTCTTTTACCTTTTTAACAACATCTTCGCCAGAAACTTTAAATTCTTCTTTTTTTATTTTTTCTTCTTCCATATTTTTATTATTTTTTATTCTCAAAAATGAACAGGTCATCAATTTTTATTTCTAATGCTTTTGCTACATTATGGGCAAGGGCAAGAGAGGGATTATATTTTCCTTGCTCTAAGAATATGATTGTTTCTCTTCTGACTTCAGCCTTCTTGGCCAACTCTTCTTGCGTTAAGCCAGCTTTTTGGCGGTATTCTTTTATATGATTCTTCATAAACCCTATCTCTTAAAATAGTATTTGAAAATTAGGGAATAAACAATAAGAAGGAAACATACGGAATAAGCAAGCGTTAAGGCTACTGCCTCATAAACAGGATCCAAATCACGCGCCACATAAAGCAC
>JAQTPV010000025.1 GCA_028712605.1 Minisyncoccota bacterium
GTAGCCTTTTGGAAGATAATATTAGCGGCATGGCTTTCCACTTGGCTCAGGGCAGGCCAAACAATAAATCCAACAATGGCCACTAAAACAGTTAAAGAGATAAGCAGGCTATAAAAAATTTTTTGTTTAGCGGAAAGCATAGAAATTACTTGTTAAACCCGAAGTTAAGCGAAAAATCAATATTGGCTGGCTTTAACCAAACAGTATTGGGAATATTAACCTCCTTAAACGAATCTTCGGCCTTCAATTTTGCCAAAAAAGACAGGAGTGAATCCCTACTGGCGGCAAAACCGCTAATCTCCACATCAACTAAAGCATCGGGTACCTCTCTGGTATTGGAAAGCCTTTTACCACTTTGATTAGTGGTGGTCTTTAATTTCTGCAGACTAATACTTTTTAAATAAATATCCGATGGCACGAAAGAGAAAAACTTTTCTAAAATCGGATAAAAATAAACCTGATTGCTCCAAATTTGGTTGACCTTGTTTAACTGTTTATTTTCCTCTTGGATTAAATTGCGAAAATCCCTAAGCTGAGTGCTTTCTAAGCTTTTCTGCTTCACCTCTATGGAATCACGGAAAAAACGATTGCGGTCCGCTAACAGCATTTGTAAGGAAAAAAGGATACCTGCTAAGGCTAAAAGAAATAAGGCCAAAAAAATCGCCACTAAAATAATTCTCTTGTAAACAAGTAACTGTTGTAGTTCTTTTTTAATTGTTGAAGGTAAAAGATTAATCATTTTTCTGTTTCAGAACAAGCGCCTCTAAGGGCTAGCCCTAAAGCCGTAGTGTACTTTAAAGAGTCGCTAAAAGACAAAATGGGCACTTCTTTTAAAGGATAGCTTAAGATGTTCACCCAAGGATTTCCTAAGTCTACTTTTGTATCAAGGCCCTTGGCAATAAAATCAACTAAGCCCCGTAAATTAGCTCCGCCTCCACACAAAAGCAGTTCCGCAACCTTAACTTTGCTAGACGGAACATTTTTGTCGCGAGAATAAAAATATTCTAAGTGGCTCTTAACTTGCGTCACCAATTCATTCAAAATCGGGGTAACGGCTCGCAATAGCTTATCGCTGCCGTCCAAGCCTTCGCTCCGCTTTAATTGCCCAGCTTCAGCAATAGGAATCTTTAAGTAATTGGCGATAGCTTCCGTTATCTGGCGTGACGAAATAGGAAAAGTAGAGGTGAATCTAATCATCTGACCAGCATAGATGATAAAGCTGGTACGGTTTTCGCCGAAATCAACGATAAGAAGTGGGGCGCTGTCTTCTCGGCACTTCACTAAAGCTCGGGCCACAGCCAGACTCTCAATCTCCATAGCCACTGGGAAAAGTCCAGCCAGTTTGATGGCAGACAAATACAAATCTACAACCTTTTTGGGTGTAGCCACAATCATTACTTCCTGATGTTTGCTGGCTCCATTCATAATTTCTTTTTTCTCAAAATCAAAATAAACATTAGCTAAAGGAACGGGGATATGATTCTCAGTTTCAAAGATGATGGCTGATTCTAATTCTCTGCCATACAGAGCTGGCAAAGATAAAACGTCTAAAAATGATTTTTCCTCCGGCAGAGAGGAAACAACATATTTAGTTCTTAAACCCTTACCCCTCAAATTAGCAACGGCTTTTCTAATTACTTGAGCCAACTGTTTTTCATCTTGAACTTCACCACCCGTAATGACACCGGGGGGAACTTCAGTTTCACTAAAACAAACCAAAGACAACCGTCTGCCCTTCGGCCTCAAAAAAGCGATCTTCAAAGAAGATTCAGAAAAATCCATGCCAAAGGCTTCAATTTTTGAAGACAAAAAACTCATAAAATTAATTTATTATAGCACAATCGGTTAGCCTTAAGTTAATTAGCGGTTTCTCCCCAATTAGAAACTTCAAAATCACCAGAAACCGGAAAGTGGGGAGGCGGATCAAACGTAAGGTCAGCATTATAATTTAAAGATGTTTCTTGATAGCCAGAAAGAACATTGCCGCTATTGTTAACCCAAGTAAAAGTCCAAATTTGCTTACTGACAATACTGCCGAGGGTTTCAATGCGGTGCCTTATGGCATAGGTTTTGTAAGGCTCATAACCATATTCAGGGTAATAATAGCGCCAGACATGTCCTCTTTGGGCCAGCATAACCGCCTGGATTTTCAAATCATTAGGTACGTAAAGCGAAATTAAAACATCTTTTTGGGCCATCAGTCCAAGCACCGAGGTTGCATTAGCATAAACAATATTATTGGGAATAATAATCTTGGCATTGGTGCTTTGAATGTCTGGCAAGCGAGCAGCTACTACGGTGGCCCTGCCCAGAACCGTACCCTCTACCCAAACATTATCCTCTACAAAAATAGGTGAGCAAGTTTGCGGCAAAGAATAATTACTAACGAAGGTTTGGCTTAAAATATCATTTGATTCCCAGAACCAATCATTGCCGTCAGAACAACGTACTTGAGGCTGCAGAGCCGTCACCTTATACAAATCAAAGGTACCATTATCTTTAAAAATCAAGTGATAACCGTAGGCTGTTGATGAGGCAATATAAATACCAGAGGACGTAGCCAAGGTCTGCATGGTTGACATATCTTGAGTTAAAGCATCAAAATCAACATTGGAAACGGGAAATTGCCATAAGCCCGCTGAACCACCCGGTCCTGACCCCCAAATACCCGGGCATTCACAAAGATGCGGCCCTACCTTCCACAAACATGGTGGTTTGCAAGAAGAGTTCGTACAGCCGTGTTCTTCTCCACAGGTGTACGTAGTGCGCGCTGAAGTAGAAAGGGAATTTTGAGTACCATCCATTCTGATGCCGCCATTAGAATGAAAGGGCCCCTTCAAAGCCTCATTAGGGCCGAACCAAGCATTGGAATCAGTCAAAAACCCGAATCTGGCTAAAGCCGGCTTAGCATAATGAGCCACTAAAAAACGCTTATTATTCTCCTTACCTAACTTCCAGCCTGCCGATTTGATCAAAACGGCGCCATTGCAGCCACTCGGAGCTGTCACGGTCAGCTGATACTTGCCGACAATATCACCCTCCGGGTCTTTATAATCATATAACCCGCTAAAATTATAATCGGTGTTATTATGGGCCAAATGCCATTTAGCATAATTTAGTCCAGCTTCAGCAACCTGCAAAGCCATATTGCTGGCCCTAATATCTTGATGCTGCTTAACCTGAAATAATACGTATCCCAAAACACCGCCCAGCATAATAATAAAAATGGTCCCAAAAACTAAAACCCAAACGGTCAAAGCGCCCTTCTCTTTTTGATGACTTAAAAACTTCAACATAACTAAAGATTATCTTTTAAATTTCTTAGCTGAACCTCGCTTTCTAAGATAAAATCATTGGGCGGCCTATCTGGATCAACGTTAATCACCAAGGTAAGCCGCATTAATTTGGTATCTTGCAAACGAGCTGGCGCAGGCAACTCTTGCAAGTCGCCATCAAAATAACGGAAAATGGGCGGGCTATTGCGAACGTATTTTGACAAAATTACAACTGTTTCTTGGTATAAGGGATCGGCCGGATTAGTGATATACACTGGGGGATTGCCAGTCGGCTTAATCACCCCCTTCTTAAAATCAGTACCGCTTTGAAAATAACGGACTCGCTCGGTGCGTTGGTCTCGGTCAATGTCGCTATAAAAAATAAATTCAAAGTCCTGCGCCTTTTCAATAATATAAGAACCGTCTTCCCCTAAAACGGCGGTTCTAATCTCTTTGGTCATGGCCTCAACGCCGGCCACGGCTTCAGACACCGCCCTTGTTTGCTCAAAGGCGTAAAAATAAGCGCGATAAAGGCCCGACACAAAACCCACCAAGGCCCCCATAACCACTACAAATAGGGCCATGGAAATAATCATCTCAACCACGCTCATACCCCTATTAAAATTATATTCACCAGTCTTCATTATTACTGTTGCACTAATGCAATATCTTTTATAATACTACCTGAAACATTAACGGAAGTGGTGGCTGTCTGATAGCCAGTAGCTTGAACCTCAACATTATATTGAGCAACCGCTAAAGGTATAAAGAAAGCCTCTCCTCTGCTATTAGTCAATTCGTTAGCATCATAACCAAGGCCGCTGTTTGTTACTCTAACGGTTCCCCCAAAAATCGGGACGGTAGAGGAGGCATCCTGCACTTTAACTAAAAGTTGATTTTGGGTTTGGAAATACAGCACAACCGACTGCAGGGTGTCAGGCAAAAGATTGATTAAGGCAGTACTAGGGACTGTTTCTACTAAATTCATACCAGTGGTAGAAGTGGCCGAAAATAAATAAGAGTCCCACTCCAAATCAGGTATGGTTAAATCACCGCTGGCTCCTGACCTAAAGGTTTGAGAAAGTTTATACACATTAAGACCACTCCCATTAATACCCAAAATTTTACTGCTTCGTAGATGGAAATAGAGATTACTAATAAGGGGAGTATTGTAAATCAAATGCCAATCTAAAATAGCCGGCGTAAGAGAAGGATCCGTTGTAGAGAGAATGGCCCTGATCTTTAAAGTACTGTAAATATTAACATCAAGGGCCGACAGGTTAATAGGAGAAATACTAAACCCAGCAGCATTACCCGGCAGATCACTATCAGGAACAAGTTTATAGGTAGTATCTGTAGCAAATAATATTTGGTAAGAAATGTGGGAATTAGTTGGTTGAGAATCAATAAAGTAAAATCTGTCCCAATTTAAAAGCACCGTGGGCGAGACTACTTCAGACTCTATGGTGCCTATATCTTTATAAATCCCGCCTTCTTCTTGAAGCTGGGCTTGCCCAGAGATAATCTCAATATTCGTAGAAGAGGCTATTTGATTGGCATTGTTAAAGTCGTCATCAAACCCTTCCCTAGCGCGTGTGGTTATAGAAAAAGAAGATAGCTTGTCAATGGCAAAGCTAATTTCCGTAATCTGCCCTTGGAACACCGAGGCTGGAGGCTTAGCTGGATCCGCAATCTCTGAAGAATCGTACGTCCGTTCTTGGCTAAAACCAGCCTTACTGACTGTAATGTTATAACCGTCTGTAGAAGTAGGAGCGCCAGCTAAAAGCAAAAGGCCATTGTTATCGGTTTTATAAAAAGCGTCAATGTTGGGCGTCACCTTGATATTTTGAACATGAACATCGGCTTGAGATATCGGATTGCCAGAAGCATTAAAAACGGAGATTTTTAAAAGTCCTCCTCCCTGCGTGTTCTCAACTCCCTTCGGCGCCACATCAGTTATTAAAACTATCTCTCCACCCAACCAGCCAGACCAAGAAACCGCCACTCTAATCCTCTTATAATCAATGGCTAAAGTATCAATGGGGGCTAAATCATCGTAGGGATCATCAATATAGATAATAGTAGTCCTAATTGTAAAAGTAATCTGATTACGGACAATATTCTCTACTTGGGGAATATTACCAGATGGAATGCCACCCAGGGTGCCAATGGATTGATACGGCAAATTACGAATTTCTTCCATTCTTTGGTTGGACAAAGCAATGGCGGTGGCTTCAGCTGCAGACTGCCCAGTCGTCCTCAAAACCATCAAAAAAGCTCCGTAAATACCCAAAAAAACTAAACTGATTAAAGCAACGCCTACCAAAACTTCAACTAAGGTAAAGCCCTTATTTAGGTTTTTAAAAAATATTGGCAAACTAAAATTTATTTATTGGATGGAACAATGGCCTACCCCCTGCCAAAACAATAGGAAAGAGACCATTATTTTATGCCGCTCATCAGACTGAACATGGGCTGAATCATAGAGATGGCGAAAAAGCCCACGATGCCTCCAATGATTAAAATTAAAAACGGTTCAATAACAGCTGAAATTCTTTCCATACTAGCCGTTACTTCCTCTTCATAAAATTCAGCTAACTTTTTTAAAACCCCCGGGGTTTCACCAGTCTCCTCGCCCACCTCAATCATCTGCAACACTCCCCCGGTAAAAAGATGGGCATTAGTTCCTAAGGCTTCTGTTAACTTGCCGCCCTTTTCCACCCTTACGGCAGCCTCACTTAAGGCTACTTGAAAATAATAATTACCCAAAGCCCCACTGACAATCTCCAAAGCTCGAATAATCGGTACGCCAGAGCTAAGCAAAGAACTTAAGGTTCTAAGCATTAGGGCGGAATTAATCTTCCGGACCAAAGGGGCAATAAGGGGAATCCTCAAAGACAGCCAAGACCTCATCCTCCCAAATATCTTTTTGGTCAAAAGTAAAGAAATGCCAAAGATTAAAGCAACTAAAATACCCAAGGCCAACGGCCATTGAGTAACCAAGAAATCAGCGATAGCCAAAATGGTTCTAGTGGTGAATGGTAAAGGAACTTTTAATTCCACAAAGGTTTGCTTGAGCTTAGGTACAGCAAAAACCATCATCACAGCACCAATTACAAAAGTTAAAACCAAAACAATGATTGGGTAAACCATAGCGGTTTTAACCTTGGATTTTAAGTTATGCTCTTTTTCCATCTGGGTGGCTAAAACCCTTAATGATTCGTCCAGCTTACCAGTTTCCTCCCCTACCCTAATAGTTTCCTGATAAAGCACGGGGAAAGCGTTGGGATAGGCCGACAAAGACAAGGACAAAGAGTCACCCCTAACAATCCGCTCATTAATAGCCCGCAAGATGCTGGCAAACTGATGTGATTTGGCTTGACTGGCTAAAATCTCAAAAGCCCTCGTTAGAGGCATGCCGGTTTTAATCATGATTTCCAAATTTCTGGTAAAAAATAATTTATCAGATAAAGAGATACCTCTGATTCCCAATAAAAAATTAAAGGGAGACAAAATCTTTTGGGCAGTAGACGGTTGATCGCCTCCTTGAGCAGAAACCAAAAAGAAGCCCCTCTGACGTAACAATCTAGCCAAAGACTCTTGGTCCTGTGCTTCCAAAACGCCCGACTCCTCTTCTCCCTGTAAATTTTTAGCTGAATAAGAGTATTGCACAAGATTATTCTGTAATAACCCTTAACACTTCCTCAATAGAGGTTATACCTTGAGCAGCTTTCATAAAACCGTCTTCAATCATCAAAAGCATGCCCTCCTTTTGAGCTTGATGTTGAATTTCGTCACTGGTGGCATTTTTTTGAATCAAACTTTTAATGGTTTCAGTAACCTTGAAAATTTCATAAATACCCACCCTGCCTTTGTAACCTTCAGGAGCATCCTTGCTGGGCTTGGGCCTATAAAAATCAACCTCGGCAATCCTTTGAGACGGCTTTAAGATTTTTTCAGCTTGTAAAACCTCCTCAATTTTTACTAAATCACAATATTTAGCCAAATTTTTTATTTCGGAATCAGAAAGGTGATATTTCTGCCGTTCTTCTGCCAAGCGACGTACTAACCTTTGAGCAATCACCAAATTTAAAGTTGAGGATAATAGGAACGGTTCAACGCCCATATCAGTTAAACGCGGCACGGCTCCGGCCGCCGAATTAGTATGTAAAGTAGAAAGCACTAAGTGACCTGTTAAGGCCGCATTGACAGCCAGGCCGGCCGTTTCCTGATCTCTAATTTCGCCAACCATAATAATATTGGGGTCTTGTCTTAAGAGTGCCCTTAACCCGTTGGCGAAAGTTAAACCAATTTGAGGATTAACTTGTGTTTGATTGATACGCGGCATTCGGTATTCTATTGGGTCCTCAACCGTGGAAATGTTAACGCCAGGTGTATTTAAAATCTCCATCATAGAATAAAGAGTGGTAGTCTTACCAGAACCAGTCGGGCCGGTAATCAAAATCATGCCGTGGGGCTGTCTTAGGGCAATTTGTACTCTTTCTAATGATTCTCCAAAAAAACCTAAGGCCTCCATACTATGACCCTGTGAGGTTTCGGGCAAAAGCCTCATAACAATTTTTTCGCCTCCAAAGACCGGCAACACCGAAACCCTTACAGAGTACTTGTAATCTTCTGTTTCTACCTTGAATCGACCATCTTGAGGTAAGCGGTGCTCGTCTAATCTTAAATTACTTAGAACCTTAATACGCGCCACAATACCTGACTTTGTAGTCAATGGCAAAGTCATGGCATCATGCAGAATACCATCTATACGGTATCTCACCAAAACCTCTTTTTCGGTTGGCTCAATGTGAATATCAGAGGATCTTTGCAAAATAGCATGCTTAAGCAAGGTTTCTACAATTTTAATAATAGGGAGTTCCTGGGCCCGCTTTTCTAAGTCCTCCTGCCCCTCTGACTCCTCCACGTTGCTGCCGGTTGCTGTTTGCCTCAAACTACTCGCTTCTTTTTTAATAATATCACCAAATTCAACTTGCAAGCTTTCCTGATATTGAGCCAAAAGATATTTAATACTAGCTAAAGTTGTAAGGCGGGGTAAAATTTTTAAATTTGCCTTCTTCTTGATAAACTCAATGGCCTTAAGGTCCTCTGGATCCACCATGGCCACCTCTAAATTGCGCCCCTTTTTTCGGAAAGCAACTATATTATAATGACGCGCGATTGGTTCCGGGATAATCCTTAAAACGTCAGGCGTTATGGTTTCTTTTTCCAAATCCACAAATGGTATACCTAAGATATAGGCCTGCAAGCGACTCAAATCATCTTGGCTAACCAATCCTTCCTGCAATAAAACATCACCCACTCTTTTGCCTTGCTGATTGGCTCGCTCAAGGGCTACATCAAACTTGGCCTCATCAAGAAGGCCAGAGTCTAAGATAAAAGCCCGCAATTGTTGTGGCTCAACATGCATATCCTACAAAAAATTTAATTTAACCCTAAGCATCGCCTAAAGCTTTTTTTACTTTTTCCACCAAATCATCTAAAGAATAAGAAGACTTGGAGAGGTAGGTTCCAGCCCCAAGAGCCAAGGCCCTTTCAACATCGTCCATGCGTTCTAAGTTGGTTAAAATAATAATCGGAATATCCTTCGTTTCTGGACCAGCCTTTAGATTCTCCAAAACCCCAAATCCATCCATCTTGGGCAAAATCAAGTCCAAGATTATTAAGGATGGCTTTTGAGCGCGGGCCAGGCTCAACCCCGCTTCACCATCTAAAGCGCTCACCACTTCGTAGCCTTCGTTATTTAAGGCAAACCCCAATGATTTCTGGAGGGCTGCCTCGTCTTCAATAAAAAGAACTGTTTTCGCCATATTGTTAAAATATTGGAAAATTTAGCAATTTAATTCGATCAAAATGCCAAATCTTCTTTTAATGTTTGGGAATTGGTAAGGTGAAATAGAATTTTGTCCCTTTTTGTTCCATAGATTCAAACCAAATCTCTCCGCCGAAGAATTTTAAAAGAAGTTTTGCAATATGCAGGCCCAAACCGGAGCCTTCGGTTTGATGACGTACTACGTTTTTGGAACGGAAAAACTTTTGAAATATATATTTCCGTTCGCTATCCGGTATACCCACGCCTGAATCCTCAATCTTAAAAAGAATTTTTTTGGGGTCGTAAGTAATATGAATTTTGACAGTTCCTCTACCCTTAACATAACGAATGGCATTATCTAAAAGGTTCTTGACCACCTGCTCTAGCCACAAACTATCGGCCTCCACCTTTGGAATCCCATCTTGCACCCTCAAGGTAATACCCACGTTAGAGGCTTCAGCAAAAGGCTTAAACTTTTCAATTAGGTTCCGCGTGATACCCACCAAACTAACCAATTGCTTATTCAAAGGAAATTCTCCCGTTTCCAAGCGAGAAACCAAAATTAAATTATTAATCAATTCTTTCATACGCTCCGTATTCTCTTGCAAGATTTTCATATACTCCTGCTCATCTTGCTGTTTGTTCTTCAGCTTCCCTGACATCAGAACGTCTAAAGAGAATTTAATATTGGTCAAAGGAGATCTAAGTTGATGTGAAACTATACCGATAAATTCAGCTTTCATGCGAGCGGCCTCAGCCACCCTTTCAAAACTATTCACGATAATATAGTCAAGGACCATCAAAACAGCGGTAATGGCCAAAACAATCAAACTAACGATGCGCGGGTCTCCAATCTTTAAAACAGTGATGAAATAGGTTATCACAATCACCGCAATAATCACGATGCCCATTATTAAAAACAAAAACTGGGGGCACTGATAAAGTGGTATATTATAAAACCGGCAGGAACTAAAAAACCTTGAGGGTCCGGAAGGGCCTTTTTTGACTCTCTTCATAATTAATGTGTTTTAAATTACTAAATTATATCACATAAAGAAGGGGGCGTAAAAGTGTGAACAAGTTGAAAAAGGCGCCAAATTTGCTAAAATGACAATGGCAATCGGGATGTAGTGTAACGGCTAACATTCTCGCTTTGGGAGCGAGCGATTCCGGGTTCGAATCCCGGCATCCCGACTAGAGATATGCACTAAATTTTACATTTTGGTTTTCGGATTTTAAATTATTAGATGCGGGTGTCGTATATCGGTATTACCTTAGCTTTCCAAGCTAATGAGGAGGGTTCGACTCCCTTCACCCGCTCAAAGGACGGCCTGCTTTCTATCAACTAAAAACTCCGCGCCCTTGCTGCGGAGTTTTTAGTTACGAAATTCAAAACAAAACCTATTTAACGGCGTCTTTCAAACCCTTGCCAGCCTTAAATCTGGGTACTTTCTTAGCAGGGATTTTAATAGAAGCGCCAGTTTGAGGATTGCGGCCGATTCTGGCTCCTCTCTTAGAAACAGTGAAAGTGCCAAAGCCAGTCAAAACAACATCCTTACCAGCCTTTAAGCTCTTCATGACTTCACCAATCATGGTGTTTAGTGCTGTTTCGCCATCCTTTTTGGTGCAATCAAGAGCCTTAACGATTGAGGCCACCATGTCCTCTTTTGTAACTTTTGCTGCCATGTTTTATATAAAAATAATTTTAAGGTCGCGACCTTTAATCATTGATATTACTGTATTATACCACCACGAAAACTATAAAAGCAATAGTACCAAGCGTTCCCAAACCAGAACAGCTAAAAAAGCAATGGTCAGTTAGGTATCTAGCTAAGCTTATCTGGCATATTCAATTACCCTTGTTTCTCTAATTAGGGTTACCTTAATTTCGCCGGGATAGTTCAACTCTTCCTGAATTTTATTAGCAATATCTTTAGCCAGTTTATAGGCCTCCAAATCGCCTATTTCCTCTGGCCGAACAAATACTCTAATTTCTCGGCCAGCCTGAATGGCATAAGCTGAAGAAACTCCAGCAAAGCCAGTAGCTAAATCCTCTAGCTCTTTCAATCTATTGAGGTAATTCTCCACCGTATCTTTGCGAGCCCCAACTCGAGCCCCAGAAATTTGATCCGCTACCTTAACAATTACTGCCTCAACTGATTCTGCTTCATATTCTTCATGGTGGGATTTCATGGCCTTAATTACTTCCTTCTCAATGCCAAACTTCTCTAAAATCTTTATGCCAATATCAACATGAGACCCTTGAATTTGATGATCAACCGCCTTGCCAATATCGTGCAAAAGACTAGCTTTCCTAGCTATCTTAGCGTCAGCCCCTAATTCTTCAGCTAAAGTAGAAGCTAAAAAAGCAACTTCAACTGAATGCAAAAGAACATTCTGGCCATAGCTTGTTCTAAAGTAAAG
>JAQTPV010000026.1 GCA_028712605.1 Minisyncoccota bacterium
CTTCTTTTAGCGATACTAAAGCCTTGCCTAAAAGCAAGATGATTACTGTGGGCAATCCAGTAAGGGAAGAAGTTTTAGGCGGCAGCAAGGAACAGGCTCAAAAGCTATTTAATTTACAGGGCGGACGTCCCTTAGTTTTGGTAATGGGCGGGTCGCAAGGGGCCCAGGCCATTAATAATCTGATTATTGATATTCTGCCAGAACTGATGGACGGGTTTGAGATTATCCACCAAACCGGTAAAAATAATTATCAAGAGGTTTTGTTGCAAACTAACTTCATTTTGGAAGACAAAAGATTGAAGCCTTTTTATCATCCGTTTGAATTTTTGGGGGAGGAACAGTTGAAGCATGCTTTAGCCGCCGCTGATTTAGTGGTATCCAGGGCCGGGTCCGGTTCTTTGTTTGAGATCGCCGCTTGCGCTAAACCCGCCATTTTAGTACCCCTAAGAAGCTCTGCCCAAGGGCATCAGCTGGAAAATGCCTATCAGTTTGCCGAAGGTGGGGGTGGTGAGGTAATCTCTGAAGAAAACTTAACCCCGCATTTCTTTTTAGAAAAGCTTAGATTTTTATTGAACAGGCCTGACATTTTAAAAGGCATGGCTCAAAACTCTCGGCTTTTCGGCCGGACTAAAACTGCCAATATTATTGCTAACTATTTGTTAGATTATCTTTATCAAACATTATCATGAAAAGATTAAACCTCACAATGAGTGAATCCCCAGTGAGGGTCAGGATGGCGCCTTCGCCAACCGGGCCGTTTCATATTGGTTCAGCCAGAACGGCGCTTTTCAATTATCTTTTTGCAAAAAGATACCAAGGGAAGTTTATCGTACGCATTGAGGATACGGACTTGGAAAGATCAAAACCAGAATGGGAGGAAAACATTAAAGAATCTTTGAACTGGCTGGGACTCAATTATGATGAGGGCCCCGATAAGGCAGGGGAATTTGGACCTTATCGACAGTCAGAGAGAAAAGCGATATATAAAAAGTATCTAGCAAGGCTGATAGAAACAAAACAAGCTTATTATTGTTTTTGTTCTGCTGAAGAATTGGAGGCTCATCGCCAGTATTTAGTTAGTCAGGGCTTGCCACAGGTTTATTCTGAAAAATGCCAGAGCCTTTCTCCAGTAGAAGCTGAAAAGAAAAGGGCGGAGGGGGAGCGATGCGTGATTCGTTTTAGAGCCCCCAAGAAAGATGTGGCCTTTGAGGATTTATTAAGGGGAAAAATTAAATATGATACTGCAACTTTTGGCGACATGGTGATAGCTAAAGATTTAGAAACCCCGCTTTATAATTTAGCGTGCGTGATTGATGATTTTGAAATGAAGATCAGTCATATCTTGAGAGGGGAGGAGCACCTTTCCAATACCCCCAAGCAGATTCTCTTGGCTTGGGCCTTAGGCATTCAACCTCCACAATTTTTACATTTACCCCTTATCCTGAACCAACAGAGGGCTAAGTTAAGCAAAAGGGATCCTTCAATTGCCGCCAAAGTGTCTGATTATAAAGAGCAGGGGTATTTACCAGAGGCTGTGGTGAATTTTATTGCTCTTTTGGGCTGGAATCCGGGTGATGACAGAGAGTTTTTTTCTTTGAGCGAGTTGGTCAACGAGTTTTCCATAGAAAGACTACAAACTTCAGGAGCTGTTTTTAATGTTCAAAAACTAGACTGGCTTAATGGTTTTTATATCAGGAAAATGCCTTTAGCAGAACTAACTAATAGGTGCGTTCCCTTTTTAATTCAAAGCGGGCTCATTGCGCCATTGTGGGGGAAAGCTGAAGCAGCCCCCTTGGTTTACTCCAGTGATTTCACAGTTTTAGAGTATGAGGCAGTTGAGACCAAAGAGAAGTATAAATTTAGCGATTTAGCTAGGATGATTGCCTTATACCAAGAAAGGTTAAAGAAGTTAATAGAAATTTCAGAATTGATTGACCTTTTTTTTCAAAAAGAATTAAATTATCCAACTGAACTTTTGGTTTGGAAAAAAATGGAAAGAGGGGAGCTAAGCCCAGTTCTGAATCAGTTAGAGACATTGCTTTTGAGAATCCAGGAAGGGGATTGGATCAAAGAAAAGCTGGAGAAGGCTATTATGGTTGAGGCTGAAAAGATCGGCGACCGAGGTAGGCTCCTTTGGCCGTTGAGGGTGGCCTTAAGTGGCAAGACAGCCTCAGCTGGCCCCTTTGAAATCGCTGAAGTGTTAGGCAGACGCAAAACCATTCAAAGAATTAAGGAGGCTCAAAAGAAACTATAATACTATGAGTAAGATTTTTATCCTTTTACTTATTACGATATTATTATTTTGCTCGTTGGACGTATTAGCTCAAACGGATAGTGCTAATAAGTACCAAACAGCTTGGCTTAATAATTTTTTTAAAAACTTAGAATTATTTTTTGTTAAAACTTTTGTTTATTTAATAGAAGTCGGTAAAAAAGCCATTACCTTTATACGCGATAGAATTTTTCAGGATACGGTTTCTTGGCTAAAAGGTAGGAGGGCAGCCATCCAGGAGGGGATAGGTGAAGAAAAACAGGAACTCAAGGAAGGGGTATTCCAGTATTTAAAAAATTTTTGGGAAAGAATAAAAAACATTTTTTCTTTCAGCGAAAAATATCATTCCTATAGCAGAGTTTTTATGCACGCAGGGCTTCCTTGACGACCACTCTATTTTTTTGGGGAAGTGCCCTTTGCTTTTTGAGGGGAGCTTGAAAAATAGCCCAAGAGGGCTATAATTATTTAAGGTCTATACTTCGCATAATATAAATTTACCGAAGTATAGATAGGGGAATATGGATTTTAACTTAAAGCCCATAATTGAATATATCCCTAACTTTTTGGAGTATTTGGACATTGAAAAAGGTTTAAGTAATAATTCTCAACAAACTTATTCGCGAATGTTGGAAAAGTTTTCGCAATGGCTGAAAAAAAATAATTTTCAAAATTTAAAGCCGAATGAGTTAACCGAAGAGCATATTTGGGCTTACCGCGTTTTTTTGTCCCACTCCCCTAACCTCGTTACCCATGAGCCCCTGAAAAAGTCCACCCAAAACCATTACCTAATCGCCTTGAGAAATCTTCTCAATTTTTTTAGTGATCGGAATATCCAAGCATTACCTTCAAGTAAAATAAAATTAGCTAAGCAAACCAAAGAAAAATCAGTTAAATTTTTAAACTTAGACCAAGTGGAAAAACTTATTTTAGCGCCCAAAACCAATACTTTAATCGGTTTAAGGGATCGAGCTATTATAGAAACCCTGTTTTCTGCTGGCCTACGGGTGGCTGAGCTGGTCAGCTTGAATAAGGAGCAAATAAGGTTAAATTCTGGCTCTGGCGATATGGAGGTTGGAATCGTTGGTAAGGGCAATCGACCGCGCACAGTATATTTTTCAGAAAGATGCTTGGAATGGCTTCAAAAATATTTGGATACCAGGGGAGACGATAAAGAAAAAGCCCTTTTCATTCATTTTAAGGGCCCAAAACGAAGTTCAGCTCGTTTGACTAGTCGTTCGGTGGAAAATATCATTAAAAAGTATGCAGTTTTAGCCGGTATTCCAGTTTCAACGGTCCCCCATACTATTCGGCATAGTTTTGCGACTGATCTTTTAGCTAAGGGTGTTGATTTAAGATTAGTTCAGGAATTCTTGGGGCATCGCAATATCGCTACCACTCAAATTTATACCCACGTAGTTTCTAAGCAATTGAGGGATGTTCATCGGAAATTCCATAGCGGCAAGGAAATCAAAAATAACTGACTCCCCTATTTTGATTATTGTATTTCCAGGGGCGGTTTTGATGAGTAAAATTGGGTTAAAATACCCAAGCCAAAGCATAGCAAGCACAATAAAAAAATGGTAAGTCCCAGAATGATTGCTTTTTGGTGGGCCTTGAAAAACTCTTTAAAATTTGCTAACATAGGCATTATCTAAATTTAATATAAATCTATGGCACATACTAAATCTAAGGGTTCAACCAGGCTCGGCAGGGATTCTAACCCCCAGTATTTAGGGGTTAAGCTTTACGATGGTCAGAAAGTAAAGCCTGGTATGATTATCGTTCGTCAGCGTGGCACCAAAATTTTGCCTGGTCAAAACGTGGGTTGTGGCACAGACCATACGCTTTTTGCTAAGAAAGAGGGTGTGGTAAAATTTCAGGAGAAAAATAAAAAAACCTATACTGGTCAGACAAGAAGGACCAAGGTTGTTAATGTTATTTAATGGTTGCTGAAACAAAAATGCTGCTCTTGGAGGGCGGTATTTTTGCTTCAGCAAATTAATAATTCGTATTTATTATTAACTTTCTTTATCTTGAGGAGGGGGGTTAAATTGAGGCTTTGGAATACTTTAAAAAAATCTACTCGGGGGATGCCTTGGTATTGGATAGTCATTTCGGTTGTCATTTTCCCGCTTAGCCTATGCTTCGGTATCGCCTATGCGCTTTCTTCTAGAAAAACCTACTAAAATCTCTCGACAGCTCTTCCCTGGCTTGCTAACAAATAGGGAGGAGCTATTTTATTTTCAAACAAGTTCGTACGAATTCTCTGAATAATGGGTGAGGATTGAGGGGCCGGGACTTAAATTCCGGATGAAATTGGGTGCCCAAAAAGAATGGATGTTCCTTTTGCCCCAATTCTACGATTTCTACTAAATTCCTTTGAGGGTTCACCCCAGCTATTATGAGCCCTTTCTTTTCTAAGGAAGGCTTAAATTCGTCATTTAGCTCATAACGGTGCCTATGGCGCTCCGAAATCAGCTCCTGACCATAAGCTTTTCTGGCGATACTCCCCTGCTTCAATTGGCAATCAAAGGCTCCTAGGCGCATTGTAGCCCCAAATTTAGCCTCTTTTATGAGCTGTTTCTGCTCTGGCATTAGGTCTATTACCCCTTGACAAGCAGATGAAAATTCAGTGGAGTTAGCATTTTTAATACCACAGACATTCCTGGCGAATTCCACCACGGCCAATTGCATACCCAAACAAAGTCCGAAATAAGGTATTTTATTTTTTCTACAATATTCAATGGCCTTGATTTTTCCCTCTACTCCCCTATTGCCGAATCCTCCTGGCACGATTACACCAGCAACTTGTTTAAGCTCTTTTAGGGCTAGCGGATTTTTTTCATAATTTTCAGAATCAAACCAAATAATATCAGGCTTGGCTTGGAAGTAAAAGGCCGCATGTTTAATAGCCTCCAAAACTGATATGTAAGAATCCATCAAGGTAAACCCGCCGCTTTTAAAGTACTTCCCTACTATACCTATTTTCACTTCTCTTTTGGGATTATTAATTTTAAAAACAAGGTCTTGCCAGTCTTTGAGGTCTTTAACCCTTGGATTTAAACCAAATTTTTTTAAAATTCTATTGCCCAGTTCATCCTTTTCAAAATCAAGCGGCACTTCATAAATTGATTTTACATCAGGGGCTGAAATTACATCTTTTTCATCTACGCTGCAGAAGATAGATATTTTTCTTTTTCGGGGCTCATCTAATGGCTGGTTGCCTCGAGCAATAATAACATCAGGTTGAATACCTGCCATATTCAAAGAGCGAACTGCATATTGGGTGGGCTTTGTTTTCATTTCCCCTAAGTTTTGAGGAGTAGGCAGATAGCTGACCAAAACAAAAACTACGCCTTTGGGGTTTCGTAGTTTAAGCATCCTGGCAGCCTCTAAAAACAGCAGATTTTGATACTCTCCTACTGTGCCGCCGATTTCAATTAAAATGATATCTGCTTTCGTTTTTTGTTCTAATTTTTTAATCCGACCAATTACCTCTTCTGGAATATGTGGTACCACCTCTACACATTTGCCGCCATATTCTAAGTTGCGCTCTCTTTGGATAACTGCTTGATATACTCGGCCAGTGGTTAGATAATTATCAGTACTTAGACTTTCTTCTAGAAATCTTTCATAGTTGCCCACATCTTGGTCGCATTCGGTACCGTCGTCGGTTACGAAAACTTCGCCGTGCTCAATGGGATTCATGGTACCTGCATCCACGTTGACATAGGGGTCAATCTTCATGGTTTGGATGCGAAAACCCTTGCTTTTTAAAATTCGACCGATTGAGGCAGTAGTTATGCCTTTGCCTATGCCGGACATTACTCCGCCGGCAATAAATATGTATTTGGTGGGCATATTTTAGTTATTAAATTTTTAAAATTTTACAAATAGAAATCCCTCGCCTGGGAAAGGCAGGGTTACTTTATCGTAGGGTTCCCGTGAGCGTTATCTCTCACCCTCTACCACCATTAATTTGATTTGCGCTTCTAGGCCGTGCTCAAACTGAATTTTGACAGGGTATTCCCCTATTTCTTTTATGTCTTCTTCAAGTTCTATTTGGGCTCTCTTAATATTATAGCCTAGTTCTTTGAGCCTGGCGGCAATTTTAGCGGAGCTCACTTTTTCAAATAATTGCCCCTTATCCCCTATTTTTATCGGCATCTCAACTTCTAGATCCTCCATTTTAGCAGCTAGCTCCCCTGTTCTTTTAAGCTCTCCTTCGGCAGCTTCAGCTTGTATAGCTTTTTGATTTTGAGCCCATTCAGTAGTTTCTAAATTAGCAGCCCTGGCTAAGCCATTCTTGATTAAATAATTTCTAGCATAGCCATCAGATACTTCTTTGAGATCAAATTTTTTTCCTATCTTATCAATGTTTTTCAAAAGTATTACTTTCATATTTTCCCTCTTAATAATGACTTATTATAGCAAATTATTGCTGTCCTTTCAAAACCTCTAGGGCTTTTTCTAGTGTTGGGTCACCCCCTTCTTTTTGGTCTGGTTCTACTTTAATATCAGGCTCAAGCCCTTTTTCATCAATTAAATTTTCCTTGGGGGTTAACCAATGAGCTACTGTTACCTTGATAGAGGCCTCGTTGGATAAATTAATTTGTTCCTGCACTGATCCCTTGCCGAAAGATTTTACCCCGATGAGCTTACTTTGATTTTGGTCTCTTAGGGCTCCAGCTAAAATCTCGGAGGCCGAAGCTGACCCTTCATTAATTAAAACAACTGTTGGGTATTTCTTAAATATGGAAGGGCCCTCGGATTTATAAACTATCCGGCTATCTTTACCACCACTATCCTGTATAACAACCGTTTGCCCTCTTTCTACGAACCAACCAGCTACGTATTGGGCTACTTCTAAATAGCCGCCCGGGTTATTTCTGACATCAACGATAATTTTTTTAGTCTTGGCATTAAGAATTTCATTGGCTGCCTTTTGAAATTCAGTGGGCAGAATTTCATTGAACTGATAAATTTTAATGATAGCTACATCGTCCCTGGTTTCTAATTCCAAGGTAGGGATCTTGATGACCTGGCGTTTAATTTTAAATTCTTTATTTTCAGTCCAGCCGGCTCTTTCTATCAGCAAAGTGACTTCTGTACCGCTTTGACCTCTAATAAGGCGGGCGGCCTCATCTACTGCTAAATCCAAAGTGTATTTGTCATCAATTTTTAAGATTTTATCGCCAGCTTTCAGGCCGGCTTTATCGGCTGGGCTATCCTTAAATGGCGAAATCGCCACCAATTGCCCATCTTTGATGCCTACGACCATACCGATACCTTCGTACTTGCCTGATAGCTCCTCTTTGAATTCTTGCGATTGGGTAGGGGTGAAAAAAGAAGTATAAGGGTCATCAACCGAGGCAATCATACCAGATATAGCCCCATAAACCATTTTTTGGTAGTCAATCTTATCTTTTTTCAGGAAGTTTTTTTCTAATTGTCGCCAAGCCTCCCAAAAAATAGAAAAGTCTACCGTGGAAGTGGCGTTAACCCGAGAGTTAATTATTTTTTTTGAGGAAGTAGTAACGCCATCAGGTATACCTAAGTCGGTGTTAATGATTTGGGCCGGCGGGGTCCCCAGAACATTTTTTTCGCCTATTTGTAGGCCGATTTTGTAACTAAAAAACGAGCTCCCTACGATCAGCAACAAGAAAATTATTACGATGAGTACATTTTTTTTCATATGTTGATGCCCCCGGCAGGAATCGAACCCGCATCAGCTCCTTAAAAGGGAGTTGCTTTACCATTAAGCTACGGGGGCCAAAGCCAAGCTGTTGGCTTTGGCGGGCAGTTTAGGCGGAGCTCCTGCGGAGCCGTTAAAAACTGCCCAGGGGCTGACTTTTTCTTTTAGAAAAAGTCAGCTACATAATCTTCTTTATATTCTTTTACAGCCCCTCTTCTTTTAGTCTTGTTAATATTTCTCTTTGCCTTTTTGTTAACTTTTTGGGAGTTTTTATAAGAAGCTCTGCGTACATATCTCCCCTGCCCCAACCGTTGAAATGAGGGATACCTTTCCCGCCAACTCTAAAAATCTTACCAGATTCCATACCAGAGGGTACTTTGAGCAAAACAGTCTTGTTTTCAATGGTGGGTACTGCTACTTCTCCTCCTAAGGCGGCTTCAGCAAAACTGACAAATAAACTAGTGAATAAATCGTCACCCTTTCTGTCAAAGAGAGGGTGCTTATTAACGCTTACTTTAATATATAAATCACCTGTCTTACCGCTTCTTTTCCCGGCGTCGCCCTTGCCATCTATTTTAATGATTTGGCCGTTATCTACTCCGGCTGGAATGAATACCTCCACTTGCCCCTCTTCTTTTACTCGGCCTTCGCCCTTGCAAACATTGCATGGTTTTTCTGGCACACGACCCTCACCTTTGCATTCTGGGCAAGTGATTACTCTGGTAATAGTGCCCAGGATTGTTTTTTGCATCTGTTGAACCTGTCCTGTGCCTCGACAGCTGAAACATTCTTTTACGTTAGTGCCTGGTTCAGCCCCGTTACCGTCGCACCTATCACAAGCTACAAATTTGCCAAAGTTAATTCTTTTATTTAGTCCTTTTAGGGTATCCTCTAAATCAACTGCAACATTAATTTCTAAATCCCTTCCTTTATTGGGGTGACGCTTGCCTTTTGGAGAACCTCCTCCAAAAAAATCACCGAATAAATCTTCAAAATTAAGGCCGTTAAAATCAAAAGCTCCGCCCTGGCCAGTTTGCCAGAAGGAGTTAAAATCAAAGCCTGGCCCATTCTGCCCAAAACCATTTTGGCCCTCAAAGACATGGCCAAATTGGTCGTATTGCCTCCTTTTCTCTTCGTTACCCAAAATCTGATAAGCCTCGTTGATCTCCTTGAATTTTTTTTCATCGCCTCCTTTATCGGGATGATGCTGATGAGCTAACTTTCTGTAGGCTTTCTTTATATCCTCTTGGGAAGCATTTTTTGATATCCCAAGGATGGAATAATAATCGGCCATAATTTTTAGTATTTTTAAGGTTGTTCTTTATATTCCCCTTCTTCTGCCTCTGGCTTATTGGGTGGAGTCTGATCGTTATTGGGGCTTGCCTGTTGCTGCTGGTTCTTATACATAGCCTCGCCGATCTTTTGGGCTGCTTGCGACAACTCAGCGGTTTTGGCTTTAATGCTTTCCATATTATCACCTTCTTTTACTTTTTTCAAATCCTCAATTTTGGCCTCCACGTCTTTTTTGAGGTCCGGATTAACCTTATCAGCTATATCTCGGAGAGTCTTTTCAGTGGTATAAATTAAATTGTCAGCAATATTTTTAGCTTCAATAAACTCTTTCTTTTTAGCGTCTTGGGCAGCGTGCATTTCAGCATCCTTTTTCATTTTTTCTACCTCTTCCTTAGAGAGGCCTGTGGAGCCTTCAATTTTGATAGATTGGGATTTGCTTGTTGCTTTATCTTTTGCTGAAACATTCAAAATACCGTTGGCGTCTATGTCAAAAGTTACCTCAACTTGAGGGATACCTCTTGGGGCTGGCGGGATGCCATCCAAAATAAACCGACCGAGGGTTTTGTTATCTTGGGCCATTGGCCGTTCTCCTTGCAAGACATGGATTTCTACTGATGGCTGGCCATCAGAAGCCGTAGAGAAGACCTGGCTTTTAGAAGTAGGGACGGTTGTATTTTTAGGGATCAAAATAGTGTTTACGGCCCCTAAGGTTTCAATACCCAAGCTAAGTGGCGTAACATCTAATAATAAAACATCCCTGACATCTCCTTGCAAAATCCCTCCCTGAACAGCCGCCCCAATAGCCACCACCTCATCAGGATTAATTTCTTTGTTAGGCTCTTTACCGCCAAAGAATTTTTTAATTTCCTCCTGGATTTTAGGCATTCTTGTCTGGCCCCCTACCAAAACAATCTCTTCAATATCAGCAGGTTTGAGTTTAATTTCATCCAAGGCCTGTCTTAAAAGCCCCATGGACTTATCAATATACTGACCCACCATATTTTCCAATTGAGCCCTGGTTAGCTTGATGAGCAGGTGTTTGGGGCCAGAAGCATCAGAGGTGATAAAGGGTAGATTAATTTCAGTTTCCATGCTCGTGGAAAGTTCAATTTTAGCTCTTTCGGCCGCCTCCTTAATTCTTTGTAAAGCTAAAGTATCCTTGGAAAGGTCTATACCTTGTCCTTTCTTAAATTCAGCGGCTATCCAGTCCATTATCTTTTGGTCAAAGTCGTCTCCGCCCAAATGAGTATCTCCACCCGTGGCCTTGACTTCAATAGTGTCTTCGGAAACTTCAAGTATGGAGATATCAAAAGTGCCTCCGCCGAAATCATAAACTACAATTTGATGATTTTTCTTTTTATTTAAGCCATAGGCTAAAGCCGCTGCCGTCGGTTCGTTGATGACCCGGGAAACCTTTAAGCCAGCAATTTCCCCAGCCACCTTTGTGGCCTTTCTTTGGGCATCATCAAAGTAAGCTGGGCAAGTGATAATAGCTTCTTCAATTTTTTCTCCTATTTTATCTTCAGCGTCCTGTTTTAACTTTTGGAGAATCATCGCTGAAATCTCCATGGGGGTTAACCAGCCCTCTCCCATCTTAACCTCTACAGACCCATCTTGTCTTTCTCTGATTTCGTAAGGCAAAAGAGCCTTGTCTTTCTGTACTTCAGGGTCGGAATAGCGTCTGCCGATCAAACGCTTAATGGAAAAAATAGTATTTTGGGCGTTAGTGATGGCTTGTCGTTTAGCGATTACGCCAACCAGCCGTTCATTGTTTTTAGTTAATGAAACTACTGATGGTGTAGTTCGTCCCCCTTCTTTATTTTCAATTATTTTAGGGCTACCAGCTTCTATAATAGCCATAGCCGAATTTGTTGTTCCTAGATCAATGCCTAATATTTTCATAATTTCAAATTAACAATCAGATAGATCAATAAATTAACAAATTGCGTTAAATTATTAAAATACCTAATTGCTACGAATTTCATTTTGATACTTTTACTTTACTTGGCCTTAAGACTTTGCCGTTTAGTAGATAACCTTTTTCCATCACCTCTATAACGGTTTCCCCTTGAGAGCCATCTTGATCTTCTTGCATAACGGCCTCATGATAAACAGGGTCGAATTTTTTACCCAGGGAATCTATTTCATCAATCCCCTGCTCTTTTAAGAA
>JAQTPV010000056.1 GCA_028712605.1 Minisyncoccota bacterium
AAAGACTACTCTAAACAAACCTCTGCGTGTTCTAACCGCCGTCAGATCTACTCCTGTCCTATGAGAATCAAAAAACGCATCATACCCTTTTGTGCCTTTAGTGTTTATTCCCACGAAATCACCCACTTTAATACCCAAAACTTAACGGGGAGCTGTCAGAAGGTCAATGCTGCCATTCATTACCAACCACTCTAATTGTGACCAGCCTCTTCCTCTGCCAAATTCTGCTAAGCTCATTGGGGGAATTATACCCAGCACTTTCCAGCGTCTCAAGGGGATATTTTTAAAAACAAATAGTGCCCGCCCTTAAAGCCGAATCGCCAGAAAATCTGGAGACCATCCTCACCGTCAAACACTTCGTGTTATTATGCAAAGTCTTCTCTTCCAGAAGTTAAACGCAGGATTCATTCCTGAGCAAAAAAGAAGCAAGCCTCTAAATCCACTTTCAAGCTCTTCCGGAAGTCCGTTAATAGATCTATAATTGCCTCAACCTAGAGGCGAAAAATGACCAAGCACAACCTGTTACAAATTGCCACTGCCGATGGCTTGCTTTTACACGGTTACTATATCCCCTCAAAAAATAAGAAGGTAGCTGTATTGCATATCCATGGGTTTGAGGGTAATTTTTACGAGAATAATTTTGTCCATGTCCTGGTCAAAGAAATGGAAGAAAAAGGTATTAGCTTTATAACAGCAAATACCAGGGGTAACGGCAAAGACACCGACTTTAATACCGTTGAGGGCCAGATAGTCAACATTGGTGCTAGATACGAATTGCTAGAAGAAGCACATCTGGATATTACCGCTTGGCTAAAGGTACTCATAAATGAAGGCTATAAAGAAATTGTCTTAATGGGTCATTCCTTAGGAACAGTCAAGGCGGTGAGATACCTGTTTGAAGGGGAACAAAAAAACCAGATTAACAAATTGATTCTACTTGCCCCTTTTGACAAAAAGGGTTACCTGCTGGTTCAAAACTTAGACACTGAAAACTTACTTAATCAAGCTCAAGAAGCAATCGATAAAGGCAGAGGTGGAGAGCTGGTCACTCCAGAGTTTGGAGATGGGATCACTTCTTACCAAACCTTTATTAGTTGGTACAAACAAGATGATCTGGGCAGAATGTTTGAATTTTCTTCACCAAAGTATGAGTTTCCCATCTTAAAACAAATTAACATTCCCACCAAAATAGTGGTGGGTTCAAAAGACGCATATTTCTATCCAACTAATCCAAAGCATCCGGAAGAAGCAATGAAGATACTTCTTAACAAGATTCCTCATTCCCAAGGCAAAATTATTGAAGGGGCAGTTCACTCATTTAAACCCCACGAAAGCCTGATGGCTAAAGAAGTCAGCGCTTTCATTGTGGATCATAGTTGATATGAAAATAAATATAAAAGAAGCCACTGACTTATCAACTACGTTTTTAACAGGCTTAGGTTTATCGGCAAAAGAAGCAGGCTATGTGACTCAAAATATCATCAATGCTGAACTGGCCGGACGTAAAACGCATGGCTTTGTCCGCTTGCTGGGGTTTAAAAGATCTTCCGATAACAAAACCTTCAATACTAACCCTTTGAAAATCGAGGTAATCAATGAGTCACCGGTCTCACTCTACCTCAACGGGCACAATAAACTGGGGTATGCGCCTATTTACGAATCTCTGGAGATGGCCTTTGAGAAAATTAAAGCCTCAAAGTTATTGGCTGTGGGACTAAAAGATTTAAATGTCACCGGCTATATTGGTGATTATGCCCGCCTGGCTACTGAAAAAGACCTGATTTTCATTGGCTTTAATAATTCTACCGGCGGCTTAGTACCATATGGTTCAATTAAAGAAATGTGGGGAACTAATCCCCTGACCGTTGGTATTCCCACTAATGGTATTCCGGTAATTCTAGATATGGCCTCTTCCCAAATAACCTGGGGTGATCTGTTGGTAGCCAAAAATGAAGGTGAACAAATTTCAGAAGGTGCAGCTATCGACAGTCAGGGCAAACCCACCACTGATCCCGAAAAAGCCATGGGTGGTGGCGTATTACCCTTCTTTGGTCACAAAGGCTCAGGACTGGCATTCATCGTCGAATTATTAGGCGGTGCATTAACCGGCTCACGCGTTGGTAGTCAAGTTCCTGGCGGCTGGGGCTCGTTTTATATCCTTATTGACCCCACCCTATTTAGACCACTGGCAGATTTTAAAAAGGACATTGAAACGGCCATTAATGAATTAAAAAATGCGCCCAAAGCCAAGGGGTTCACCAACATCTATTTTGCCGGAGAACAATCGGCCAGCTTAAGGCAAAAGCAGCTAGCCGAAGGTTTAGTGGAAATCAGTGACGTCACTTTGAAGCAAGTTAAACGGGAGGTAAATAAAAATGCTTAAAGATACCAAAGTAGTCGCTATCCAAGCTCCCATTCCCTTGAGTAAAGACGAAGGTGAAGCCCAGATCAAACGATTAGTGGCGGAAGCGGTCAAAGAAACTGTTGACATCGTGGGACTATCCGAAGATTGCGTGGCTCCTCTAAAAGATATTCAGGCTGGTTACGATCCGCTAAGGTTTTTATCTCAATTAGCCAAAGAAAACAACGTCTACCTGTTTGGCGCCAATGTAGTTAAAGAGCCTGATGGAAAACTGTATAATTCGGCTTTCTTTTTTAATAAACAAGGTAAATTGTTAGCTCGGCACCACAAAGTGGTGTTAACGCCACCGGAAGCGGAAGATGGGCTTATTCCCGGTAATTCCTTAGAGATTATTGACACCGAGTTTGGCAAAATTGCCTTAATGGTCTGTAAAGACTCATTCAATCGCTATGCCGCTTGGTTTTTTGATAAATTCCATCAACAAAATGTGG
>JAQTPV010000057.1 GCA_028712605.1 Minisyncoccota bacterium
AATTAGTAAGCTTAATTAGCCTAGCCGCACTCACTATCCCCCTACTCCCCTTTTCTATACCAAGAGATAATTTCTTTTATTTTATAAGGTTATTCCAAGAACAAGCCTGGGGATGGCAGGTGGGGGTATGGATATGGTTGGTGGGGATTAGTTGTGTCGATATTATCCATCTCGGAGAGCGTTATGTCAGGGGTGTTTATTTTTGGTACATGTCTTTTCGCAGAGCGTTACGCTTGGAGCGTCTGTCGAATTCTATTCGGCAGGCTTCCACGCTGCACTTGCAGACTCAGCTCAAAGACATGCACCATAATAAAAAAGAAGGTGCTCAGAGTGACTCGGACAAAGGGCGGGTTGTGTCACTTAGCGGAGGTAAGTCCAAAACTATCTGGTGGATAATAGGTGCGTTTGTGGTGCTGTTTGCCTGGAAAGGGATTCTGCTGCAGAATACTTTTCGGACGGCAGCGTTTGATTTTGCGATTTATGATCAGTCGGTATGGAATATAGCGAAGAATTTTAGTACAGCAAATTCGGTCAACGGGTTTGGTAACTCTTTTGGGGCGCATTTTCAACCTATTTTGTTCTTATTGGCACCTTTTTATTGGATATGGAATAATCCGCGAATGCTGATTATTTTAGAGGTATTGATTGTCGGTTTGGGGGCTTTGCCGGTATGGAATCTGGCGGAGAGGAAGTTTAAAAATAGATTTTTTACCTTAAGCTTAGTGTTTGCCTACCTGTTTTTCATCGGTAACCGGTCGGCATTGGCGTTTCCGTTTCATCCGTCGACGTTCTTGGCGCCGTTGTTACTTTTTGCATATGATTATTTTGATCAGAAAAGATGGGGATGGCATTGGTTTTTTATTGTCTTGGCGCTATTGGTGAAGGAAAATGCCGGGAACTATGTGGCAGTGTTTGGATTGGTGTTGTTTTTAACAGATAGGCGATACTGGAAATTGGCAATAGGATATGGTGTGTTGGGGATTGGCTGGCTAGCAATAGAAACTAAATTAATCTTACCAATGATAAGCAATAGGGACTATTCGTTTTTCTATTTCAAAACATTGGGTGATAATCAGATGTCGGCGATGGTAACGATTGTGAAAAATCCGGTGTATGTGATAAGGTTGATGCTGGAAAATGGGGCGAAGATAAGGACG
This sequence comes from Minisyncoccota bacterium, assembly GCA_028712605.1. Taxonomy (GTDB): domain Bacteria; phylum Patescibacteriota; class Minisyncoccia; order Minisyncoccales; family CG1-02-41-26; genus JAPLWD01. Next base: position 1,158 of record JAQTPV010000057.1, read on the forward strand.
TTTTTGACAAGTTTCTTGGGAAGTGGGTTTATAGCATTAACGACTCCTTTTGCTTTATTAGGTTTACCTAGTCTTGGAGAGAGATTGCTTTCAACTAGACCAGCGATGTGGTTGGCTAATGTATATTATGGAGCACCGATGGCCTGGGCGTTTATAATCTCTACCCTGAAAGGGGTGGAGAAATGGACTAACAACAGGCAGCTAAAAACTGATAACAAGGAGAAATGGTTGAATATGGTTTCGGTAGTGATGATATTGGGAACGTTGGTGCTGGTAATAAATGAGCCTTTGACAGGTTTGCGGTTTGATGGATGGAAAGTGAGGGATTTTAAGGAGAAAAAGGAATTTTGGCAGGCAGTGAAAATGGTACCGCAAGACAAAGTCTTGGCAGCACAGAGTCAATTAGTACCCCAGATAGCTCATCGCAAGGAGATTTATCGTTATCCGGAAGGTAATCCTGAGTATATTCTTTTGTCCATTGATACGAAAGGCTGGCCGATGACGCCGGCAGTTTACAGAAGAGAAATTGGGAAGTTGTTGAAAGATAAGAATTGGGGGCTGATTTATAACCAAGGTGGGATATTGTTGTGGCAAAAAGGGGTGAAAGATAAGGTTGGAGCTACTTCCAGGGTAAAAGAATATCTTAAAAACGGGAAAAGCTATATGGATTATTCGGAGATTGGTGATAATTATCAGGCGCCGATAAGTAAGTAGTAATATACTGACTTGCCTAAAGGAAAACTTGTTTATGCCAAATAAATATGCAAAATTGAATAGATTGAAAGAAAAGGTGGTCTCTATCCCCTTTTTTATCTGGTTTACTAGTTTAATAACAGGGTATTTACTAGGAACTTTAGGGTGGGTAGTGATATTTAAAGGGGATGTTACTCGAGTGTGGCAGGGGAACATATGGTCCACTTCCCTATCCTCTACCCTACTTGTGACTATCTTGTTTATACTTTTAATACTTATTTTTTCTAAAGAAAATAATGAGAAGCAGCTAAACAAAAGGCTAAAATTAGTAAGCTTAATTAGCCTAGCCGCACTCACTATCCCCCTACTCCCCTTTTCTATACCAAGAGATAATTTCTTTTATTTTATAAGGTTATTCCAAGAACAAGCCTGGGGATGGCAGGTGGGGGTGTTTGTTTGGATGGTAAGTTTTTTTGCTGGTGTAGTCTATCTCGGACGTCATAATACTCAAAACAAGGAGAGAGGGATATTCTCGCTTATTTTTGAGGGAGACCGGCCTTTTTGGTTGCTGTTGGGGTTATTTATCGGAATTTATATTGTGCACGGTTTTTATCTCTTTGATAATCTGATCTTAAATGCTTATGATTTTGGGATTTATGACCACACAGTATGGAGACTGGCCTATAAGTTGTCGCCAGCAAATTCGGTCAACGGGTTTGGCAACTCGTTTGGGGCACATTTTCAACCTCTAGTGGCAGTTCTGGCGCCGTTTTACTGGATTTGGAATAGCCCAAAGATGTTGATAGTACTGGAAGTTTTGATAGTAGCCGTGGGAGCGATTCCGGTATATAAGATTACAAAGAGACGATTTAATAATCGACTCTTAAGTTTAGCGATGGTATTTGCCTACCTGTTTTTTATTGGGAATGGGGCGGCGTTGGCATTTCCGTTTCATCCATCGACGATGCTGGC
>JAQTPV010000058.1 GCA_028712605.1 Minisyncoccota bacterium
CATTTATTTGCGAAAGCAAATTAACTTATGGGTAGGGAGGGATTTGAACCCCCGGAGCCCGAAGGCGAGAGATTTACAGTCTCTTGCAATTGACCACTCTGCCACCTACCCCCATTTACTTAAGAATTTTAGCAAAAAAATTAAACTTATTCAATTACTTTGCTGTGTTTAGCCCGCCACTCATCAATTTCTTTATGGTTTCCAGACAATAAAACTTTTGGCACTCGCGCTTTTTCGCCTTTTATTTCCACTACCTCTGGCCTAGTGTATTGTGGATATTCAATAAATCCGCCTGTTTTTGTTATCCGCTCCCCTATCAAGCTTTCAGAATTGCCAACAGCTCCTGGTAAAAGCCGCGCAACCGCCTCAATAGCCACTAGGGCTGGTAATTCCCCACCCATTAAAACATAATCCCCAATTGAAACAACATCTGTGGCTAAATTTTTAGCCACGCGCTCATCAATAGCTTCATAGCGACCGCAAATAAAAATAAGCTGGTTTTGCTTAGCCCAATTTGTAGCCATTTTCTGGTTAAACTTTTTGCCCCTCGGGCTAAACAAAACAACTCTTGGCTTAACTTTTAACTTTGCACTTTGCACTTTTAACTTGCTCAAAGCGACCGCTATCGGCTCAACTTTGAGTATCATTCCCCGCCCGCCCCCAAAGGGTTTATCATCAACTGTATTGTGTTTGTCGTTGGTAAAATCCCGTAACTGATGCGTTTTTATTTTCAAAACACCTTTTTGTTGGGCTTTGGATATCAAGGACTGGCCTAAATAAAAATCAAAAATCTCTGGGAAAATTGTAATAATATCTATTTTCATAAGCAAAAACGGTGCTTACAACATAGTAGCACCGTTTCTGCAAATTTCAAAGAGTGAATTTATAAATTCAAATCCTCTAAATCCACTTTCTTTTCTTCAGAAAATTCTCGCCTTGGAGCTCGACCTCCCTCTGGCTCTTCAATTTTCAAGTTGACTCTTGCGTGGTTTTTTAAACCAACAATTCTTACGAGATTTCTAATAGCTCTGGCTGTAGAACCGGCCTTGCCAATAATTTGGCCCATGTCCTCTGGGTTAACAGTGAGCGTTAACAAAACGCCCATTTCATCAACCCTTCTGTCAACCTTGACTTGGTCAGGGTGATCAACCAATGACTTTATTAAAAATTCAAGAAAATCCTTATCTGGTTCTTTTGTCATATTTTCTTTTTTATCTTTCTTGCTAATCATTTAATCGCGATAATATTCGCTTTACCGACCTTTCCATATCTCATACTTATATTGTAAAGATTTAAAATTTCCCGTCAAGTGGAAAACTCGCTAAAAAAATAAATCCCTTTGATGGAGCGAGGCTATTGAGGAGAGAGAATCCCCGCCCCATCGAAAAGATCTACTAAAAACAATTTTTATGGTGGTTTGAAAAAGTGTGCGCTTTTTCAAACCACCAAATTTTATACAGCCACCACGCCATCGCCATGGCAGCAAGAGCAGTAAGAAAAAGAAAGAAGACTTGTTATGCCTATTTTCTTTCCCTTACAGTCAGGGCACCATTTCCATCCTGGAGCTGGCCAAATGCCAAGGATTTTCCCAGTCCCATTGCATCTTTTGCATTTGAATAGGCCGAGGAATCCTTTCCTGCCGATACCATGGCACTTCGGGCATTGCCTATGCCCATACAAAATCTTAGGTCCAGGCGGGGGTTGGGGGGGTGGTTGAGGCGATTTCGCCGAGCTTGTCGGACGCTTTGGCGCTGAGGCTGAAGCCGAAGATTTTTGACTTGCACTCCTCGACCTATCTGAATCTTTATAATTCTTTAAAAATTCATAAGCCTCGTTGGCAAACCTAAAAATCCCCTCCCCTGCCTTGTTCTTATCAGGATGATATTTCAAAGCCATCTTGCGATAAGCTTTTTTGATTTCATCCTGACTGGCGCTATCTTTAACGCCAAGGAACCAACGCGCAGTTGCCAAATCCATTTTTTCTCCTTTCGCTAATAAACAGCTTTGGGTGGTTAGTTTCAAATTAAAAAGAACAACAAAACTTCAATCCCACAACTGAATTAACAAATTTGAGTAAATTTATTAACTCGGGTGTAGGGCAGTAACAAATTTGATATCTTTGCTACTGCTTTTTTTTGCTAGGCTTCCACCTCTAGCTCTTGATTACCTTTGTGAGCAACACAGAAAGCGTAAAAATCATCTCCGCTTTCTCTGTCTTTTTCTTTCCACCCTTCTTGGGTGGCCAAAATCTCGAGCTCGGGACAAAGGTTAAAATCCAATGTACCCCATTGGTTTAACCCGATCTGTCCCGGCTGGAAGCCGTTAGCTTCATTCTTTTCCGGATGCCCAGAGCATCCATCTGTGCGGCACCAAATTGCCGCCCATGCTCCATTTAAGCGACTATAGCTAGCCGCTACATGGAGCTCTATTCTTTTCTTCATTTCTCCTCCTTTTGCTCCCAAGTCGCCAAAGAGCATAAAAACATTTTTCTCGTAATTGAGAAAATTGTGCGACTTTACCCGTTATTAATAACGTCTTAAATATAAGGAGGGGTCATCTTCTGACGACCAATTTAGTTCCAAATGTTTTACGTTCTACGTTCTACGTTCCACGACTTGGGACCCAATTGGTCGCCTGAAAAAATTAAATTATAAAGAGCGGAATTCTAATATTTTTCTCTTCGCTACTCAATTTTTCATTTTTCACTTTTAATTTTTAATTTTTTTATCCTATCTCTAAGCCCACAATAATTAAATTATGAACTTGGTGATAGGGTCGAGCAAAAGATTGATGAATCTAATGCTC
>JAQTPV010000059.1 GCA_028712605.1 Minisyncoccota bacterium
TTTTGCTTAGGAACTCCTCCCATAGGATTAATACTTAATAAGAAAACCTACCAGCCGTGCTGGTAAAGTATGCTTATAGAATACCAAATAACATATTTTTTTGCAATACCTTATAAAAAGTCCCGGCTGATTGGAGCAAAGCTTCTCCTGTGAATGGCGCAGGGGCCATATCTTTTTATCATTTCTATGTGAAGCTTCGTGCCATAACCCTTGTGTTGATTAAAACCGTATTGGGGGTATTTCTGATGATACCTCATCATCAACCTATCTCGATGCACCTTAGCCACGATAGAGGCTAGTTTAATCAAATAAACCGTTTCGTCGCCCTTTATTATGCTTTGCTGTGGACGAACCAAGGCAATACCGAAATTGCCGTCAATCAAAAGCTGCTGGGCTTGACGTTTTGTTTTCTTTTCTAGGCCCTTAACCGCCCTGATCATGGCTAGTTTAGTAGATTCAAAGATGTTTATTTTGTCAATCACCCTTTCGGAAACCCTGCCAATCCCCCACCAAACTCGGGGATGCTTTTTTAAAATCGCAAAAATTTCCTCTCTTTGTTGAAAGGACATTTTTTTGGAATCCCTAATTTCGTAATTAATAGATGACACCCTATAATCAACTGGGGCCGTTAAAGCAACGGCGACAACTGGACCAGCCAATGGCCCCCTGCCAACCTCATCTATGCCAAAAACAAAAGAAGCTTCTCTTTTTCTCATATTGTATAATTTTATCATAGTTGAGCGAAAATTTGAAAAGAGCTATAATGTATTAATTTATTACTTCTTACAATATGGGGGAGCAAAAAATTTTAACTAAAGACGATATTGATAACGAAATCAGGACGGCTATCTTTGAAAATCGTGATATTAATTTTGCTGGCAAAATGCTTTACGCCTTGCCTTTGCAAGAGCAGGTTATTAAGCAGAATATCAACTTGGAAAAAGCTTCTATTTTAGGGTCGGCCGCCTTGGACGGCTCTAGGATTCAGGGCAACATCAACCTTACGGAAGCCACAATTGTTGGGGCCCTAAACTTCAATTCGTCTCACTTACAAGGTAATTTAATCTTAAAAAATACTGTAGTCAAAGGGGTGGTTAATTTGGTGGGCGCTCAAATGGACGGTATTGTCAATGGCAGGGGGTTGCAACTGACTGGTTTTTTAAGTTTAGACAAAACCTTAATCAACAGTAATGTGCTTTTACAAGAAGTAAAAGTAAGGGATGCATATTATTCTGGCTTGATTATCAAAGGTGATATTTATTTAAGGCGAGCTTCTATTTACGGGGACTTGGATCTTTCCGATGCTTTCTTAGAAGGTTCTTTGGATATGCTGGAATGCTTGGTTACCGGTAGCGTTAACCTGAACAATGCTAAAATTTTAGAAATGTTGATTTTAAAAGATTTAAAAGTGAAAGGTAAGTTTTCTACTGAAGAAATGAAATTTAAAGAACGATGGTAAAGAATCCGTTAGCGAAAACGAACCATAAATGATTTCTATGAAATTCACTCACTTACACGTCCACTCACACTATTCCTTATTAGATGGTCTGCCTAAGATAGACGATCTTTTAAATTACACCAAAGAGCTGGGCATGGACTCCGTGGCTATAACAGACCATGGTGTTTTATATGGCGCAGTAGAATTCTATAAAAAAGCTAAAGCGGCTGGAGTGAGGTCGATAATCGGCGCTGAAGTTTACGTGGCTCGTGATTCCATGTTAGACAAAAGACCGAATATTGATGATAAAAATTATCATTTAATCCTTTTAGTTAAAAATGAAGAGGGTTATAAAAATTTAGTTAAACTGATTACTAAAGCTCAATTGGACGGCTTCTATTACAAACCCCGAGTTGACGATGAATTGCTAGCTAAGCACGCCAACGGCCTTATTGCCCTATCAGCTTGTATCAAAGGCAAGGTGCCTTGGTTTATTATATCCAATAAACCAGAAGAGGCAGAGAAGATAGCTTTGAATTATCAAAAAATATTCGGGCAGGATAATTTTTATTTAGAATTGCAAGATCACCCTAAGATGCCGGAACAGCAAAAAGCCAATGCTGGCTTGATCGCTTTAGCGAAAAAGCATAATATCCCCTTAGTAGTCACTAATGACAGTCATTATTTAAGGCAAGACGAGGCTGACGTGCAAGACATTTTAATGTTGATTAATACGGGGGCTAAAGTCGATGATCCCGAAAGGCTATCCATGAAAAATGAGGACTTTTCTTTAAAATCTCCGGAGCAAATGATAAAGTTTTGCCAAGACTTGGGAGTACCGGAGGCTGTGGATAACACTCAAAAAATCGCAGCCATGTGTAATTTTGAATTTAAGCTGGGTCAAACTCACCTACCCGCTTTTATTACCCCTAATAACCAATCAGTTGACGATTATCTAAAAGAGCTTTGTTTGGCGGGTATGGCGAGTGGAAAGAAAAATATTCAAGACGAAAAACAAGCTTTAGAAAGATTAGACTATGAGCTCTCCGTGATTAAGCAAACCGGTTTTGCCCCCTACTTTTTGATGGTGCAAGATTTTGTGAGATGGGCTAAGGAGAATAGAATCGTGGTGGGGCCAGGCAGAGGTTCAGCTGGTGGTTCTTTGGTAGCTTATTTAACCGATATCACCGAAGTTGACCCTTTGGGACACAATTTACTTTTTGAAAGATTTTTAAATCCGGCCAGGGTGTCTATGCCTGATATTGATATGGACTTCACCGACAGACGACGAGACGAGGTTATCAATTATGTGGCGGCACGATACGGCCGAGAGAAAGTGGC
>JAQTPV010000027.1 GCA_028712605.1 Minisyncoccota bacterium
TATATGCTTGGCACTGCTGGGGGCGGCAATGCAGGCGATTCTAATTATCTCATTGGCGCGGCTGCCGGCGACGCAAACACTGGCGATAAAAACTACATCATTGGTGAAAACGCTGGCCGCTCTAGCGCGGGAGATCGTAATTACATGATGGGTTGGGATGTTGGTTGGGATAATACGGGCGGTGGGAACTATATTATTGGTGACAGCGCCGGTTTTAAGAACACGGGCGCTTCTAATTATTTGATGGGCGATGCTGCAGGCTGGCAGAATACAGGAAGCTATAATTATATGTTTGGCCATGGCGCTGGCTATAGCAACACTGGCAGCTACAATCTTTTTCTTGGTGATGATGCTGGCTACCAGAATAGTGCTAGTTATAATACTTTTGTTGGATATTATGCTGGTGTTTTTAATCACGCCGGTACCAACAATACTTATTTAGGCTATGAGGCTGGCTATATAGCTACAACCAGTTCAAATAATTTAATGGCAGGCAGTTTAGCTGGCGCTACGCATAAGCGAGGAGGCAATAATGTTTTCTTGGGGCAAGAGGCCGGCCGCTATGCTACCTTTGCTTCTAATAATACATTTGTAGGCAATAAAGCTGATATTGGTTATGTGCCCGTAACAACTGGTATGACTGCCACTGAAGATTTAACCGGTAATATAAGCCATGGTAAGTATGTTTATAAAGTAAGCTTTGTTTTAGATGGCCGGGAAACAGACTTAAGTACTGGTTCAGCTTCTGTTTGGGTTTATGGTGATGATGCCAGGGTTTATGTAAACAATGTTCCAACTTATTCTGGCGGTTTGAGTTGCACGGCTCGAAAAATTTATCGCACGCATAATCAGGCTGGTTGGACAACAGAACACTTATATTATGCAGGTATCATTAATGATAATTCCACTATACTTTTTACCGATACAGCCACAGATACTGCGTTAACTTTACTTTATAATGGATTTACATCAGCCTTGGCCTTAGGAGATAATGCTAAGGTAATGTTTAATAATCAAATGGTGGTGGGTAGTGCTGATGCAACAGTTACGGATAGCTATTGGGGCCAAGGTATATTATCGGCCGCTCCCTCCAGCTTTTCTTTTAACGGTAGCGGTGCTATCGGGAGTAACGTGGCTGGGGGTAACTTGATTTTTGCTGGCGGACGTTCTACTGGCACTGCCACCAGTGGCGGGGCACTTATTTTTCAAACTGCAGGCGCTGGCGCTTCCAGTACGGCTTTAAACAGTTTATCGGAAAGAATGCGCATCACGGCTGCTGGCCAGATGGGTATTGGCACAGCCATACCCGGCTATACTTTAGATGTTAATGGTTGTATCAATACACACACCTCTTATGGTTATAAAATGGATGAAGCGACAATACTGACCGCTTCTTCATCTTTACAGAATATTTTTGTGGGAGAAGGGGCAGGGGTGGCTATAACGAGTGGGAGTGCTAACACGTTTTTGGGTTATCAGGCTGGAGCTAGCACGACCAATTCATCCTATAATACTTTTTTGGGTTGGGGAGCTGGGGCGAGCAGTACGGGCTCTTATAATATGTTTGCAGGATCTTCTGCTGGCTCTGAAAATACCGGTAGTAATTCAGTTATTATTGGTAAGGATGCTGGTTGGCAGAATACAGGAAGCAATAATTATGTGATTGGTGATTCTGTTGGGTGGGGAAACACTGGGGGCTATAATTATATATTTGGTGAGAGTTCAGGCTATAGCAATAGTGGCAATTACAACTATTTTGTTGGTGCAGGTGTAGGCTATAGCAATAGTGGTGATTATAACTATTTTATTGGCAAAAATACTGGCTACTCCAATACGGGAGGCGATAGCAATTACTTTTTTGGTGAAAGCGCTGGATTTGGTAATACTGGTAGTTCTAATTACTTTATTGGGGCAAGCGCTGGATATAATAACTTGACTGGGGGCTCCAATTACTTTTTTGGTAATAGCGCTGGATACTCAAATACAGGAAATAGTAATTATATCATAGGTGATGCTGCTGGCCACGAGAATACCGGGAGTTCTAATTATATGTTCGGTGACTCTGCAGGCTACAATAATACTGGCAGCTATAATTTATTAATTGGAGGTAATACAGGCCACGATAACACTGGGGACTATAATGTATTCGTTGGTAGAGCAAACGGTTACGGCAATACCGGCAGCTATAATACTTTTGTTGGCATTGATACTGGATATTCAAATACGTCCGGGACCGGTAATTTATTTTTAGGCTATAATGCTGGTTATTCCAATAGTACTGGTTCCCTTAATACATTTTTAGGCTATGAGGCGGGCTACTATGAAACTGGATCTAATAAGTTATATATAGCTAATAGCTCTACCACTATACCTTTGGTTTATGGTGTATTTTCCTCCTCGTCTTTAGCCAGCAGCACCATAACATTTAATGGTAAGGTTGGCATTGATAATTCTAATCCGACTTATTTATTGACGATGGAGCCTACCGGAGGAGGGTATTATGCCACGAGTAATCATAGCTGGTTTGATGCCTCATCTATCAGGTGGAAAGAAAACGTCCAGCCAATCAATGACGCCTTATCAAAGGTTTTGAAGCTAACCGGGGTGACTTTTGATTGGAAAAAAGAATACGGGGGAGTTCATAGCCTTGGTTTTATTGCTGAAGAGGTTGGGAAAATCGTCCCTGAAGTTGTAACTTGGAGCTCTGCTGACCCAGGGTATGCTGATGGCATGAATTACGGCAATCTGACTGCTTTATTAACAGAGGCCGTGAAAGAACAGCAACAGCAAATTGAGGGCTTGAAAGCAATTGTTGACTCGGGTAATTTTGATTTTGGCACAACGAGTGGAGTTTCCACTGGGTCGCTTTCAGAGGTGTCTAATAATCAATTAATGGAAGCCCTTACTTATCTAGGGGATAAGGTGAGCGCTGGGGCATCGGTAGTTAAGGATTTCTTAGCTGAAAAAGTAACGGCTGTAGTTGGCAATTTTAAAAAGGTAAAAACTGATTATCTGGAATTGCGCGATTCAGCCACTGGAGAAATTTATTGTGTTAGTATTGAAAATGGCGAATGGAAAAAGGTAAGGGGTGAATGTAAGGATATGCAAAGCCCTGTTGCTAACGGAGGCAGTCCGGCGGTTAGTGAAGGCCAGGGTCTTTCGGTTGACCAAAACAATCCAAGTGAGACAGTTTCCTCTACTACTGAAAGTCAGGGTGCGTCAAGTGAGCAAGGTAATAATTCTAACGAGGAGGCAATAATCGTTAACTCTGATCAAAATTTAGTAAGTGGCGAAGGCGATAGCTTAAATTTAGAGCAAGGTCAAAATCCAACCGAAACAACTAGCGAGGAGCAGGGTAGCAATCAAACGGGTGAGGGGGGCGATGTTAATCCAAGCGGCGTTGACAATGAGAGTGGAGGGGGTGGTACAAATAATGAAGGAGCGGCCGAAAGCAGCACCCAGTTATTCGGAGCTTTATTTTTAACTCCTTAACTTTTATGCTGGAAAAGACAAAAACAATCATTATAGCGATGGCTGTTTTTTTTGTTTTTCTAATACCCTTTTTCTGTTTAGCCTCAAATTCAACGGGGACAGTTGATTCAAGCCACAAATATGCTTGGGGTGAAAATTTGGGTTGGGTAAATTTTGCCCCTACTGATGGCGTAGATTATGTTGGCATTACTATCACAGACACAGCTGTTTCCGGTTATGCTTGGAGTCAAGCCTATGGCTGGATAAATTTTGACCCTACCAATTCGGGGCAAAGCGTCACGAATAATTGTTCTGGGCAATTGGGTGGTTATGCTTGGGTAGGAACTTTAGGATGGATTAATATGTCTGGGGTAACCATTAACTCTTCTGGGCAATTTACCGGAACGGCGGGTGCTCTGGGGACCAATGCTGGCAGGATTAGTTTTGGCTGTACTAATTGTGATGTAGCCACTGACTGGCGACCTTGTTCCTACCGCACCATACCAGATCAAATACCGGGTGGTATCGTGAATATCCCTGAAAATCCTCCTCAAGTGCCGCCAGAGATTCAGCCACCACCGCCTAGTGAGGAGCCAGAAGTGCCAGGCCCAGTAGGGCCGGTTGGCCCACCACCAGTGGCTCCAGTAATTCCACCGAGTAATCCAGTTGTCAACCCTCCCGAGGAGATAACCCCTCCACCTGAAAATCCGCCTGCGGTTAATCCGCCAACGCCCGTTTATCCAATCGTTCCTCTGATTGAGAAGATTATATCCACTATTGGCCTACTTTTTGGTTTAGGTGCTTTTGTTTCTAATCTGTTAGCTAATCCAATTTCTATCAAAGAAGTCCCGATGCTTGTTTCTCGGTCTTGGACGTTCCTTTCGGTTATTTTGGGCTTGAAGAAGAAAAAGCCTAATCCTTGGGGTACTGTTTATGATAGTGTGACGAAGCAACCCTTGGACCCAGCCTACGTTTCACTCCAAGATACTTTAGGCAAGGAGGTTGGCGATTCTTTCACTGACCTTGATGGCCGTTATGGATTTCTGATTGGACCGGGAACTTATAAAATGATAGCTAATAAAACCAATTACGCCTTTCCGTCAGAAAAATTAAAAGGCAAAGAGAATGACGAGCTTTATGACCATTTGTATTTTGGTGGGCCAGCGTCATTGACCGAAAAAGAAGCAGTTTTAGCCAGAAATATCCCTATGGATCCTATTCGTTTTGACTGGAACGAGTTTGCTAAAAGGGATAAAAAACTAATGAAGTTCCATTCCAAAGCGGACATGGTATTTAGCGCTAAGGTGGCCGTTTTGATATTTATCGCCGGCTTTATTATGGCTATTATTGCCCTTGTAACATCCCCTTATCCTTATAATATCATCACTTTCATTTTATATATTTTAGTTCTGATTTCTAATTTGTTGGGCTTGAGGCCTAAGTTTACCGGTAGAATTACGGACATCATAACAGGAGAGCCGTTTTCTTTCGCTATTCTTAGAGTGGTTTTGCCTTTACAAAACAAAGAAATGTTCAGCAGGGCCTGCGATCGCTTAGGTCGCTATTATTGTTTAGTGCCCCCTGGTGATTATTATATTAAAATAGATAAAAAGAATTTTGATGGCTCTTATTCTCAAATTTATACCTCTCATAAACTTAATGCTAAAAAAGGCATAATTGATCAGCACTTTAGGGTTTAATAGTTCAGGCTGCTTTCCCCCCGAAGGGGGGCTTTTTAAGTGGTTCTTGTTGTTTTTAATTTAGGGTATTATACTTTGAGCAAGATAGACATTTATGTTGCTGCATAGACAAGAATTAAAAAATATGTTTTGGTGTCAAAATCAGCCTTGCTCGCTTAGCTCTTTTTTGTTTTTGGCGTTTATAATTTTTTTCATTTTTTTATCAGGGGTTGCTAGCGCTCAAACTACTACTTCTGCTTTCACTACTACCTCTGGGCCCATCACCAATATTACAGCGCCCCTTCGTTTTTTATTAGTGGGGGATTCTTTTGTGGCCACTTCCAGTCCGGTAGGTGAGTTGTTAAAAAAGTCCTTGTTAAGCTACAGCGGGGTGCAAGTTTATCGCTTGGGCAAGGTTTCCAGCGGCTTGGCGCGACCTGATTTTTTTGATTGGAATACCAAGGCTAAAGAGCTGGTAAACTTATTTCAGCCCAATGTGGTAGTTATTATGCTAGGGGCTAACGATGACCAGCCCTTGAAGGTTATGAACGAACAGGGCCAAAAGAGATATTTGAAATTCGGCACAGCTCAATGGCGAGAAGAATACGGCAGAAGGGTAGCTAATTTTATTAAAATTTTTCAAGACCACGAAGCCACTGTTTTTTGGGTTGGCCTGCCTATTATGCGCGATCAAGATAGGGCCGAGCGGATGAAGGTTATAAATTCAGTTTGCCAAAAACAAATTAAAGGCTTAGAAAACTCTTATTTTATTGCTACTTGGGAGTTGTTATGTAATAAAAAGGGAGGCTATGCCGCCTTTTTGCCCAATCAAAAAGGCCAATACCAGGCCACCCATGCTTCTGATGGCATTCATTTAAGCTTTTTCTCGGGCAGTATTTTAGTTAAACAAATTTTAGGGCAAGTTGATGCCTTGCTGGCTCTAAATAACAGCAGATGGCACGTTTTGGGGAGTAGATAAAAAAAATTAGGTAAAGGTCGGTAATAAGATTTGCATAATTTATATTTATGTCAAAAACATTTATAGTGCTTCTTGTGGTAATTATTTTGGTTATGGGTGGCTATGGGGTTTATTACTTTACACTACTGTCCCAGGGCTCTGCTTTAAACAACCAGACACAGCAAGGAGCTTGGACTGATCCGCTGAATGCCACTTATATTATTGAGGGTAAGCATGTTACTTTAGCTAACGGGCAAGCGGAGGAAGGGACCATCCCTAATCAACAAGAAACCAAGGTTTTCGGCGATCCAATTAAAGGCGACTTAAATGCTGATGGGGTTGAGGACGATGTGCTCTTTCTGACTCAAAACGGCGGAGGCAGTGGGACGTTTTATTATGTGGCGGCTGCTTTAAATATTAATGGTCAAACTATTGGGACTAACGCAATATCGTTGGGCGATCGGGTGACCGTTCAAGATATCCGAATTGAGAACGAGGTTATTTTAGTTAATTACATCGATAGGCATCCATGGGAAAGCTTTGCTGAACAACCATCAGTGAACAAAACAAAGCGCTTGATAGTTGAAAACGAAACCTTAAAAGAAAAGCCTCAAGAGGTGATATTATCCGCTACCACAGCAGAGAGTTTAGCCCTTCAAAAATGGGGCGATTGTACCAAGAATGACTGTTCAAAGTTTTCAGCAGAGGCGATAGACGCAAAAGATGGTATTTGGTATGTGGCAGCAACTTACGATGGCCTAAGGGACGATTCCATCAAGGCTGAAACAAGATATGTCATGGCCAGTTACCAAGATGGCTCGTGGAGTCTAGGTCCAGAGCTGATAAAGACGTATCAATGCCAGCCCGGAAGGGGACACGATACCTTTTCTCGGGAGCCTTGCTTGTAACAAAAATTGCGGATTAGTTTTTTGAGCCTGCCCCAAAGGGCAGGTTTTCTTTTTAGGATATCTTCATAGCAGAATTTGACTCGTATTCGTTTAAGGCTATTAAAGGCCGCTTAAACAATTCAATAAAGATTTCTATCTTGTAAGGATTTAGCAGGGCAAGCCCTGTTTTTGTTTGATTTTTATGGAGGCTATCAACAGGGACGAGTGGTGGGAGAAAGGGTAACATTTTTATGCCGCTAAGATGTCGCAAGATATCAAGGCGGCCATTTTTATTTTGACGGCTGGACTTTTGTTTGACAATGTGCTAAGGTTATGGCATAATTTTGTTTCGTTTTTCGTTCTTACCTTTTAAGAAAATATGAATGGCATTTAAATCAACTACACACACCTAAGTTCAGAAAGCTTTTGCGGATTTAGGCGTGAGCTTGTTAGTTCTTTTTAGTTTCCTTTATCATAGGAGATGGTTAGAATATTTTATTTTCTGGAGGTAGGAAAATGCAGATGACGATGGTAATGAAGTTGAAACAGAAACCAGAGTTAAAAATGGTGCTCCCGATGGAGCAAATTGGGGATATTCCGCTTTTATCTTTGCACCGCATTAAAAATCTGTTAAAGAAAAAGCCAATCACAGTTAGCAAAGAAATAGCGGCTGCTTTAATCGGCTCCTTGTTGTCAGCGAATAGAGAGTATAAAGAGGAAGTCGGTAAGGACTGGAATTGCCTGACTTCTAATCACCTCGTTTTTGCTATAGAAGAGGTTGAAAATTACCTTAAAAAGGTAATTGATACAGCAATATCTAGTCTAAGCGGTATCGAAGAACAGAAAAAACCAGTTAAGGAGATCCTGGAGAGTAATAAAGAGGCAAACATCAAAAAAATCCAAGAATGGTTTTTTGATAATTATGATAGTCTTCTTTATGATACCAAGGGGCATGTACCTTGGTTAATTGTTCAACGACTTCGTAATTGTTTATCTACTTGGATAGCCACTTCAATCAATCCCTTTGGGAGAGACATTGCAGAAGCCATCCTTGAAGTGGCAAAAGAACAGGGCATTGACGCTGAAACAGCTGAGGACGCCTGGATTAAAATGGGCGGAAGGCTATTTAAGCAGAAGGAGGAAGAAAATGAAGATTAAAAAGAAAACGGATTGGTTAACTATGATTACCAGAACTATAGGGTTGTTGCTACTGATATGGAGTTTTTTCCAATTAACACACGATATTTACAGTTTGGAAGAGACATTTTTAGGTTATTACTTTTCTTTTGCTCAAAGGATTCAGGCTGACTCTGTAACTGGGGTCGCTTGCGAGATGTGGCTCCTGCCATTTATATTTGGGTTTGCGCTTTTTGCAATACCAGTTGAGTGGCAGAGAGAGTTTTGGCGGTTAGTTCTGGGACGGCCAGAGCCGCTGGAGAAAATTGATTAAAGCCGGTGAAGGGCCGGAGGGGGGACAGTCGTGAGATTGTCCCTTTTAAAATACAAAGCGGTTTTGTTTGACTTTTGACTGTGTTTATAGTTTAATAAAGGGTGGTCAAAACGAAAAATTATGGAGGGGAAAAAGCCAAAAATTATTATTGCGTCTGGGCCGGTGATTGTGGAGAATGGCGAAGTCCTGCTGAACAAGCATGGTGATACCTCATTTTATAAATTCTGCGGCGGCAGGGTAGAGGATTTTGGTTTGGATTTAATGGAAAATGCCAGACGAGAAGCCAAAGAGGAGATGGGCATTGATATTAAAATATTGGACGATCGGCCGCTGATTATGTATAGCAGAAAAGATGGCTCTCTTGATGTTATCTTGGTGCATTATTTAGCCCAAAGGGTTGGAGAGATAAGGCCAGGCCCTGACATTAGGGAATGGGGCTGGTTTGACATTAATAATTTGCCGGCTGATTTGGGACCCAATATTTTGCCAGCCTTGCGTTATTTTGGCTTTATCAATTATTAGTTTTTGGTGGTTATAAATTGATGCTTTAATCGTTATATTATATGACTTGCGAACTAAATAAAGAGCAATTAGTAGCCTTAGTAGAGCAGGCCAAGCAGGGCGATGAAGCCGCTTTTAGCTATCTTTATGAGTATTATTTATCTCCAATTTACCGCTTTGTTTTCTTTAGAGTAAAAAGCCACCAAGAGGCTGAAGATTTGGCTCAAACAGTTTTTATTAAAGCCTGGAATAATTTAGGGAGCTACCAAAAACAGCCAGGTGCTTCTTTTGGCTCGTGGCTTTATACAATTGCCAGGAATAGCGTTATTGATTTTTGGAAAAAAAGGAAAGAAATATTTTTGGATGATAACCTGCTTGATGTTTTAAATAAGAAAGAAACGGGGGGTCAAGAGAATGAGCATTTGGAAAGAAAGGAGAAATGGGAAATTTTACAAAAAGCCCTGGAAATTTTAAGTGTTGAGCAGCAGGAAGTGATGATTTTAAAGCTGATTAATGGTTTATCAAATCGGGAGATAAGTCAAATGGTGGGTAAAAACGAAGCAGCGATTAGGCAGTTACAATACAGGGCCCTAAAAGCCCTGAAGCAATATTTAAAAGATAACAAATTATATGAATAAAAAGGTAATGAATTTATTTAAAAGCGCTAAGGAAGAAATTAGGCCACCAGAAGAGTGGGCTAAAAGATTAGTGGCCGATTTACCCCAAAGTCCTATTGAAGCAATGCCTTACCGTTATATTGCCAAAGAACAGGGAAGGAGCCATTTCTATAAGCAATTGCTTAGCTTTATGAATTGGAGGGTTTTAGCGCCTATGGCTGTTATTTCTTTGGCAATTATTATGTCTGGCACTTGGCTACTTAATAAAGGGAGCGATACAGTAGTGGCCCCAGGGGAAAGCTCCAGGGCCCTTTCTCTGAAAACTTCCAATCAAGTAATCGCTACGCCAGAGAGTATAACTGATAACATCATTGCTTTAGCTGAAGGAGAGCAGGCTATTGTTGCAGAAGAATCAGCCGACGCTAACTTGATGGGTATTGAGGCTCAATTACTTAATGAATTTAGCCAAACATATGATGAAAATCAATTTTAGAACAATGTTGTTTATAATAATAGCCTGTCTTTTGGGAAGTTTGATGCTACCCGTTTTAACTTTAGCCCAGAGTGATGAGGGCGGTCAGGAGGTTGAGAGTAGTTTTTGTGCTAAGTTAGCTCAAAAGGCTGACATAGTTGAACAAAAAATAACCGAACGCCAAAACAAAATTATAGAGAAACAAAACGAGCGGGAACGGAATTTGGAGTTAACAAGAGGCGCACGTGACCAAAGATTAGCTCAAGAACAAGCAGAGGCAAGCCAAGGGCGCAAAGAATCTTATAATAAGCTGACAGAAATGGCTACTTCAACTGGTCAACAGCAGGCTATCGCTGTTTTTCAACAGGTAGTGGAGGCGGCCGTGGCAGTGAAAAAGGAGGCCGTTGACGCAGTTATTCAAAATTTTAGAGATGGCTTAGATCAAGCCTTTATTTATAGGAACAACACTGTTAACACTGCCGTTGGGGTGTACAAAGCCGCCTATCAAACAGCTGTGGCTCGGGCTGAAGATGATTGCGATAAAGGGGTGGGGGCAGTTATTGTTAGAACAACTCTCCGAGGAGATTTAAGGGCTGCCCGGCAAAAATTTATTGCCGATAAGCAAGCCATTGAAATGATAACCGTTAAGCCACTTTTGGGCACAAGGC
>JAQTPV010000028.1 GCA_028712605.1 Minisyncoccota bacterium
GGCCACGATGCCGCCAAAATAACGAAAAAATGGCCAAGATAAAGCATATCCTAACCAGCCCCCTCCTCGTTCTTGAAACATTAAAACAGCAAATAACCCGGCAATACCGCAAAGCAGAAGAACGGTAGCTAAAATAGTGGGGGATACTACTCTTTTTTTCTGTGGCTTAAAAATTAAAATACCAGCTACAAGCATCAAGGCTGGCACAAAATAAACAGCAATACCAACCAGAGCCCGCAAGGCCTTTAGCAAGAACGAGCCACCAGAACCTGCCCAACCAAAGAAAGAAAGAACTAACACAATGCCCAATAAAACCAAAAGCATCAAGGCCACCCACCTTTTAAGCTTAAGGGTTAGAATAGGGTATTTCACTTTTTCATCCTGCTGACTATCGTTCTTTGAACCTTTGTAGTTATGATTTTTTTTATTGTTCTTGGCCATTTTCTAACACAAAAAACCGCAATTTCATTATTATTCTAACATAAAAAAAACCGCAAGCCAATTAATAGCCCAGCTATCTATAGATATCTTTTCTGTGTGTCACATCAACTAATTTAATAATTTTTGCATCTGTAAAACAAAAAATTACTCGCCAATCACGAGTAATCCTAAAAGAGTAAAGCCCTGTTAATGGCCCGACTAACGACTTTGAGTGCAAAAACGGATGGAATGGATTATCGCGCAACAATTCTAACTGGTTAGCTAATTTGCCTTGAACCCTAAATGGTAACTTGCGAGAAGATTTTAGAAAGTCACTTGTATATATTAATTCCACCATCAATTTATTAACTTATCCCCGGATCTTCTTTAAAAAAGATTTTTTATCGCTAAAACTAGCCTTACCGTCCTTAACAGCTGATTTTAAAGCCTTCTTCACAAATTCGGGATTATATTCACCTTCCTGATCCTTACCCAGCATACCAATCACAAAAGAGCGCAAAAATTTAGTTTCTGCTTGCAGTCGTGAAATGCTACTATTAATTTTATTCAAAGTTTCTTGGGTCATATAATCACATTATAGCCCGCCAGAGCCCGTAAAGTCAATTAAGCAAAAATATCCAAAAAGCCCCGAACGGGGCTTTTTGCTTAATAATTTGATGGCTAAAAAATGGCTTCTCTTACTTTCTGAAGCCAGTGCCAGCGGGGATTAAACGGCCGATGATAACATTCTCTTTCAGGCCCTCCAGCTTGTCTTCCTTGCCTTCTAAGGAAGCCTTAATCAAGACACGAGAAGTTTCCTGGAAAGAAGCAGCCGACAAGAAGCTGTCAGAGGTTAAGGCCACTCTTGAAATACCTAATAACAATGGCCTGACCTTAGCTAGGGCTTTCTTGTGCTTTTCTAATTCTTTATTCATTAATTCCACTTCCACTTGAGAAACGATCTGGCCAGGCACCCAAGGGCCATCGCCAGAGTCAACCATTCTTTTCCTAGAAAACATCTGCCTAATAATCAACTCCACGTGCTTATCGTTTATATTAATACCTTCAGCGGTATAAATACGCTGGACTTCCTTTAAAATATATCGTTGAGTGTTAATCAGGCCAGTGGATTTAAATAATTTTTTCAAATCCAAACTGCCCTGGCACAAGGCTTGTCCAGCCTTAACCTCATCGCCCTTTTTCACATAAAGTTCAGCATCAGGGGCGACACGATATTCCATAATGTCAGAGTCTTTCTTTTTAGTTTTGACCTTAACCTTAGTACCTTTCGGATTGATGACTTCTATCTTAACAATGCCTTTGTCTTTATCAATTTCTTTAATCTTTCCATCAGTCAAAGATAGGGCGGCTTCACCTTTGGGGTTTCTGGCTTCAAAAATTTCTTCCACCCGAGGCAAGCCACGAGTAATATCACCAACACCTGAAACGCCACCCATATGGAAGGTCCTCATGGTTAACTGGGTACCAGGCTCACCGATGGACTGGGCGGCCACTACGCCAACGGCCTGACCGATAGCCACCAAAGCATTGCGACCCATGTCCCAACCATAACAATGCTGACAAAGCTTCTTTAGGCTCTTACAAGTTAAGGGTGATCTTAATCTAACTTTCTCTACGCCCATCTCTTCCAGTCTGTTGGCTTTGTCCCAATCAATAATCTCGCCTTCTTTAACGATGGTTTCTTTGGTTTGAGGATCCTTAATGGTTTCCAAAGAAACCCGTCCAGCAATCTTAAATCTAAAATCTTGATTAATTTCACGAGCATCCTCTCTAAGCATCTCCATACCCTTAGCATCACCGCAGTCTTCCTCGCCAATAATCATATCGTGGGCCACATCAACTAACCTTCTGGTTAAATAGCCGGAGGCGGAGGTCCTTAAGGCCGTATCAGCAGTACCCTTCCTGGCGCCGTGAGTGGAAATAAAGTATTCCAAAACATCAAAACCCTCTTTAAAAGAATGCCGAATGGGCAATTCAATAATTCTACCTGTAGGCGAGGTAACTAAACCCTTCATTCCGGCCATTTGTACCGGCTGGGCCCAAGAACCTCGAGCACCAGAATCAATAATAGTAAAAACCGAGCCATTCTTAGGCAAGGCCAAAGGCACTAATTTTTCAATCTTAGATTTCACACCCTGCCAAATGCGGATTAACTCGGCTGATCTTTCCTTTCTGGACAAGAAGCCTTTTTTATAATGACTTTCTACTTTCTCCACTTCTTCTTCCGCCTCCTTAATTAAAGCCGGTTTTTCTTTGGGAGTAACCAAGTCATCCATGCCCCAGCTAATACCCGAAAGGGTGGCATATTCAAAGCCTATCTTTTTTACCTTATCTAAAGTTTGATAAACTACATCGCAAATGCCATATTTTTCAATAATTCGGCTTAAGATACGGGATAGTTTTTTAGAAGTGATTTGTTCATTGACAAAAGGAAAATCAGCTGGCAAGGCTTGATTAAAAATCAAACGACCGCAAGTGGTCTCTACCAGGCCTGCAGCTTTTTCAGCCTTGGTGAGCGGCACTTTAATTTTAGCTCGCAAACTTAATTCGCCAGTTTGTTGAGCCATCAGAACTTCATCAAGATTGCCAAACACCTTACCCTCACCTAAGGCTGCTTCATCCATGCCAGTTAAAAAGTAAGAGCCCAAAATGATGTCCTTATCCGGAGTAACAATAGGCATACCATCAGCCGGCTTCAACAGATTTTTAACTGAAAGCATCAAGGCCCTAGCCTCTTCTTGAGCATCATCAGACAAGGGTACATGAACAGCCATCTGGTCGCCATCAAAATCAGCGTTAAAGGCACGGCAAGACAAGGGGTGTAACTTAATGGCTTCTCCCTCAATTAAACGTGGCTCATAAGCTTGAATACCCAAACGATGCAAAGTTGGAGCTCTATTTAAAAGCACCAGTTTGCTTTCCACAATTTCTTCTAAGGCCGCCCAAACCTCATCAATGCCCTCCTCAATCAATCTCGTGGCCCCCCTGATGTTATAGGCTAACTCCCTCTCTAAAAGTTTTTTAATGACAAAGGGTCTGAATAATTCCAAGGCCATAATCTTCGGTAACCCGCATTGGAATAACTGCAGCTCGGGTCCTGGAGCAATAACGGACCTGCCAGAATAATCCACTCTTTTGCCTAAAAGATTTCTCCTGAAACGACCCTGTTTACCGCTTAAGATATCCGCTAAGGATTTCAAGAGCCTCTTGCCGCCAGTGGTGGCTGTTACCATTTGGCTCTTTCTCATCCTGTTATCTAATAAGGCATCAACCGCTTCTTGCAACATTCTTTTTTCGTTTCTAATAATAACTTCGGGGGCAGAGATTTCTAACAAATATTTTAAACGATTATTACGATTAATCACTCTTCTATAAAGATCGTTTAAATCAGAAGAGGCATAGCGGCCTCCGTCCAATTGCACCATAGGCCGCAAATCAGGAGGCAAAACAGGCAAGACCTCCAAAAGCATCCATTCCGGCCGAAGACTGGACCTAACCATACCCTCAAAAAGCCTTAGTCGAGCAATCATTTTCTTTCTTTTAGCTCCCCCCTCTTTAGTTAGAGCTTCTTTGACATTTTCAATTTCTTTCTTGAGGTCAATTTTTTCAAAAATACTTTTCAGGATTTCAGCTCCTGTTCCTGCCTCAAAAATTTCACCGTATTTTAAAGCAAATTCGCGATATTCAGCCTCGGTTAAAACAGCCATAGGTTCAAGCGCAGACAACTCTTCTTTCCTTTTCATCAATAAAAGCTTTAATTTCTCCTCTTCCTGCTTTTTCTCTTTAGCCGTAGTGCCCTTAGCGTGAATTTCTTTAGTTTTCTGCTTGAACTCGCTATCAATTTCAGCCGCTAACTGGCTTTTAGCTTCCTTGTTCACGGAGGTCACGATATAGGCAGCAAAATAAATAACTTTTTCTAATTTTTGAGAAGGCAAATCCAAAACCATACCAATCCTAGAAGGAACGCCCCTTAAAAACCAAATGTGGCTCACTGGCGTGGCTAATTTGATATGACCCATCCTCTCTCTTCTTACCGAGCTAACGGTTACCTCAACGCCGCATCTATCACAAATAATACCCTTAAAACGAATGCCCTTATACTTACTGCAGTAACATTCAAAGTCCTTACTAGGGCCAAAAATCTTTTCATCAAAAAGGCCATCCTTTTCCGGTCTCTGGGTTCTGTAGTTAATGGTTTCAGGGCGCTTCACCTCGCCAAAGGACCACTCCAAAATATTGTCTGGCGAAGCTAGTTTAACGCGAATTGATTTGAGGTCTGATACTTTCATATAATTAAAGTTAAGTTAAAAGAGAAACGAACTACTCTTTAGCTTTCTCTGTTGAAGAAGAATCCTCAACAGGAATGCCTTTTACCTCAATATTTAAGCCTAAAGATTTTAATTCTGAAATCAACAAATTAAAGGATGCCGGCAAGTTAGGCTTTTTGATTGTTTCGCCTTTTAAAATAGATTCGTAAGTGGTCGCCCTACCGGCTACATCATCGGATTTAATGGTAAGCATTTCCTGCAGGATATGGCTGGCCCCATAACCTTCCAGAGCCCAGACCTCCATCTCGCCAAACCGCTGGCCGCCAAATTGCGCCTTACCTCCCAAGGGCTGTTGAGTAATTAAAGAATAGGGACCAATGGAACGCATATGAATCTTGTCTTCCACCATATGAATTAACTTCATCATGTAAATCCAACCCACAGTTATTTTTCGAGGGAAAGGATCGCCGGTTCGGCCGTCATACAAGGTCACCTGACCTGATTCAGGCAAGCCAGCCTTTCTTAGTTCTTGCTTAATATCCTCTTCATTAGCGCCAAGTAAGGACGGAGAAACGGCCAGATAACCTAATGCTTTAGCCGCCCAACCCAAATGCGTTTCTAAAATCTGACCGATATTCATTCTGGAAACCACGCCCAAAGGATTCAATACAATGTCCACTGGGGTTCCATCTTCTAAGTAGGGCATTTCAGCCTCCGGAAGCACCATAGAAACCACACCCTTATTGCCGTGTCGGCCAGCCAATTTATCTCCAACTTTAATCTTTCTAACCTGTGCTACTTCCACTTTAATTCTTTTAATCACCCCGGGCTCTAACTTATCACCCCTTTGTCTGGAAAATTCTTTAACCTTAATTACCCGTCCTCTTTTGCCATGTTCCATTCTTAAGGAAGAATCTTTAACCTCTTTAGCCTTTTCGCCAAAAATAGCCTTAAGCTATCTTTCTTCAGCAGTTAAAGCCTTTTCGCCCTTAGGTGAAATCTTACCAACTAAGATATCATTGGGGCCAACTTCAGCGCCAATTCTGACCACACCTTTTTCGTCTAAATCCTTGAGTTTTTCTTCAGAAACATTGGGGATGTCGCAAGTAGTCATTTCTGGACCAAGTTTGGTATCCCGAACATCAGAAGTAAAATCTTCAATATGAATAGAGGTAAAAACATCTTCTTTGACCATTCTTTCTGACAAGACAATAGCGTCTTCGTAATTGCCGCCTCTCCAAGGCAAAAAAGCCACCAAGATGTTGCGGCCTAAAGCTAGCCTGCCCTGATCCACGGCCGAGCCATCGGCTAAGATATCACCCCTTTTCACTTTCTGACCCCTCTGTACCACGGGCCGCTGATGAGTGGCAGTATATTGGTTGCGCTGTTTAAAATTTCTAAGTTCAAAATTTAGACTTTCCTTTTTTGTTTTGAATTTGACATGGCTAGCATCAACCTCTATCACCTCCCCGTCCTCTGGGGCAACCACTTCCTCGCCAGAGTCTAGAGCCACATTTCTTTCCGTACCCGTGCCCACCAAGGGAGCTTCAGGCATCACAAGCGGCACCGCCTGCCGCTGCATATTAGAGCCCATTAGGGCTCTGTTGGCATCGTCGTTCTGTAAAAAAGGAATTAAAGAAGTGGCCACTGACAAAGGTTGCTTAGAAGAAACATCAATATAATCAACCTCTTTTTTATCCACCAAAACCGGATCACCTTTCTTTCTGGCGTCAATTTCATCATTTCTAATATGGCCATTTTTATCTAACAAAACACCGGCATGAGTGATATTATGACGCTCTTCCTGGCCAGCAGTTAAATAATGAACGTCCTCGGTAACCCTGCCATTTTTAACTTCAAAATATGGACTTTCCAAAAAGCCAAATTTATTAACCGCAGCAAAGCTGGCTAAATGATTAATCAGGCCTACGTTTTGACCTTCTGGAGTTTGAATGGGACAAATGCGGCCATAGTGAGAAGGCTGTACATCTCTTACCTCAAAACCAGCTCTTTCACGAGTTAAACCTCCGGGCCCAGTGGCGGTTAACCTTCTTTTGTGTTCAATTTCTGAAAGTGGATTTTCAGCATCCATGAACTGGGAGAACTGCGAGGAAGCAAAAAATTCTTGAACCACTGCCATAACGGGTCGGGGGTTAATTAATTGAGAAGGCGTTAAGGTAGCAGCATCCAAGGTGGACATTCTATCCTTAACCATTCTTTCCATCCTCATCAAACCGACTCTAACTCGAGCAGCGCATAGTTCAGACAAATTCCTGACCCGGCGGTTACCCAAATGATCAATTTGGTCGGGCTTAGCTTCGGGATCGTTGTTTAAACGGATAATCTCTTTAACTGTTTCTATAATATCTTCGGTTGATAAAACCCTTTCCTCTTTAGCGATATCTTCATCGCCCTTTTTCTTTTGACTGGCTTCTTTTCTCTCTTTTAATAAAGGGAGCCTCTCCCACATTTTCCATCGTCCCACCTTACTGATGTCATACCTTTGGAAGTTGCAAAACATATTCAACACCAATTCTTTAGCAGCATCAGGACTAACCATATCGCCGGGCCTTAGTTTTTTGTAAATCTCCACAAAGGCCTCTGCTTGAGTGGTACTGGCATCGCGGGATAAGGTTTTTTCAATATAAAGAGTATCCCCTTTATCCACATCCCTAAACTCTTTTTTAATATCATCGGTGACAGAGAGCCCAAAAGCTCTCAACAATGTAGTAGCTGCTACCTTCCTTTGGCGATTAATCTTAACACCAATAAAGCCGGAGGTATCAGTTTCAAATTCCAGCCAAGCCCCTCTGGTGGGGATAACCTTAGCACCAAAATAATTCCGGCCCTGAAAACTCCGCATGGTAAAGAACACACCAGAAGAACGAATCAACTGCGGAATAACCACTCTTTCTACGCCATTAATGATAAAAATGCCGTTTTCCGTCATCAGGGGAAAGTCAGCCAGAAATACCTCCTGTTCCTTAATTTCGCCGGTTTTTAAATTTTTTAAAGCAAACTTCACCCTTAGGGGGGATTCGTAAGAATCATCGTTTTCTTTGGCTGAATAGCCGTCTTTGTATTTTGGCTTATCTAACCTAAAGTCCACAAAATCCAAAGAAAACTGATGATTAGTATAGTCTTTGATCGGGAAGATTTCCTGGAAAACCTCCCTTAAATCTCTTTCCCAAAGTTGGGCCCAAGCATCTTTTTGCATCTGCAAAAGATAGGGCATATGGAAAGAAATTTGTGACTTGGAGAAGCTTTTTACTTGCTGCATAGTGGTATAAAAATAACAGCCAGAAGAAAAGCCATTTTACAAAAAGGCGCCTTTAATGCCGAGCATTAGAAGGTGGCGAAAACAAAACTTCCCCTCCGGCCGAAGGGCTATTGTTTTTATATTAAAAAGAGAGGCAAAAAAAAATTGTTGTTAGTTTAGAAAACAAACTAAAAACGTGAGAATGATTTCTCGTTTATTTTGGAATATGATTCTATCTTACATATTCCCTCAAAAAAGTCAACCCCATTCCCCATAATTATATAAATTAAGGTAGACAAAATAGGGCAAAGTGCTAATATCAAAACTATAAAGTTTTTAAGGTATGCAACAATAAAATAAGGAAAGGAGATAGAAATGCCAGAATTTATTCTAAATCCGCCGGAAGTGGAAAGCACCCCTCCCATACTTTATCCACGAGGACCAAATGAAAAAGATTGGGCTAACAAAAGTATCCGGGCAAGAGTTGACAGATGGTTTTGGGTTTATGAAAAGGGATGGTTTATAAACTGGGATCAAGACAGGTGGCCGTTTTTAACCATCGTTGTCCATCATTCAGAGACAAAATCCGATGCCACTCCAGACGAGATAGCCCAAATCCACAAAAATAATTTGTGGATACCATGTTACCAAAACCCCAACGACAATGATCCCTATGTTTTTGGGCTTGAACCACATAGTGGGCACTGTATCAACGGCAGAGAGACGTTTTGTTGTTATCACCATCTAATATACCCTGATGGCAAGATAACTACAGAGCTTCAAGCCCTAACAAAGATCAATGATGTCTGGTTTATTGATATGGTAGGCTGGCATGCAGGTGATTGGGCAATAAATAATCAAAGTATAGCAATCTGCCTAATAGGCGACTATACCTATGCTGATCCTTCTGAAACGCAGGTGAAAGCATTGATTGGATTGATAAATTATTACAAAATGTTCAATCCAAACGTCGCAGTAGTCCCCCATAAAAAAGTTAGTAGGAGGACTATATGCCCAGGAAACCATTGGTTTGGTTGGGAACCATCAATACCTTGGACGATGGATATGAGTAGTTTAATTTAATAACTTTAGAGCCACGACTTGTTCGTGGCTAAATTTATTTTATACGGAAATTTCAACTACTTTTTGACTTGATGACAAGCCCGATATGATCTCTATTTGGCCACGGGAAACCTTAAAATATTTTGACAAAACCTTAATGATAGCTTGATTGGCCTTACCGTCTTGAGCGGGCGCCTTAACAAAAACCTTAAAGTGGCTATCATCAATTTTCTCTACCTTCTCCTGTTTAGATTTAGCCTTCACTTTCACAAAAATCTTCATAGATGATTTAATATATCATTAAATACTGTGTCAATGCAAAAACCCCGATTGTAATCGGGGTTTTTGCTCTTACTTTCTGGGGTGGCTAACGGGATTCGAACCCGTGTTGGCTCCTCCACAGGGAGCAGTGTTAGCCGCTACACTATAGCCACCATACTTTTAAAATTTCTTTTCGCTCATTGTGTCCCCGGGAGGAATCGAACCCCCATATCCAGCTTAGAAGGCTGGTGTTCTATCCGTTGAACTACGGGGACAAAAAATAACTTGCCGCTTCATTGAAAAAATCAGGCTCACTATAACAAAAATGAGGGGCTAGAGCAACCCCTCATCCCTAAAAACACTTAGCGAATCCCAGTATTGGTAGCATTGGAAGTGGTGGTATTAGGCAGGGTGGTTGAAGGCGAATTGGAATCAAAAGAGGTGGCCGGCTGACTCAAATTACGGTTACCCCCCAGGCTGAAAAAGTCAGGATAGACCTTGCTATCCAATGTTTGCAATACACCTTCTCTTCTATCCCACTCATTAGAAATCTTTGTCAGCAAAATCTTGTCAATCTGGACCACTTTAGAGCCACTAACTCTTTGGGCCTCTATGGCCATATAATACTTAGAGTAGAAAAACCACCCCAAAAATCCATCCGCCAATAAAAACAAAATCAAAATAATTGAAGGATGATAATTCAGGCACCTCAAAGCCCTGCTGGGCAATTGACTAAGCCTTAAATTGTTCCATTGGGATTTTATGGGGTTAAACATATATTCTACTTCACTGTTATTGATGAAGAAGTGGCGTAGGAAAAAGCGCTAAAGTTCAAACTAAGGCTGGCCGTGGTATCTGATAGCTTATTTTTGCTGGAGCTAATCCCAGTCCCCTCTAGGTTGACTTGTTTAATCTCTAAAAACCAAGGGCTGTTCTCTAAGCGCTCTAAAAATCTAAAACAATTAGACAGGGTGCCAGAAACATTGGCTTGGAAATCTAGGATCGGCAAGGCATCCTTCTTCTTGCTGTCGTAATTAAATCCTAGGGGTGCGATTATGATCTCTAAATTATCTCGCTCTGCCATATCCTCTAAGTATTTGATGAAATCAATAGGCACCTCCGAGTCTACGAAGCCATGGGTTAATTTTTGAAATTGCTGGGCATATAAATCGTAACTCTTTTGAAAATTTTCTAAGGTGATAATTTGATCCTGTAAAAGCTTCAGGGTAGCCTTTTGGAAGATAGT
>JAQTPV010000060.1 GCA_028712605.1 Minisyncoccota bacterium
TATAGAGTGCTTGGCCGGTTTTTCGCAGTTCGCCTTGCCACAGGTGCAGCGCCCGTTTTTGATCGAGTGGATAGGGAGGACACTAAAACCCAACCTTCGATAACTAAGCGCCGATTTTAAGCAGTTTGTTGATTTCATCTTTGAAGTACCTTTCAAGCCCTGCGTGGATTCCTGCATACTGCCCTCTCCCCTTCAGCCAGCGGTATAAGGCCGCCCATGCTGCGAAGTCCTTAATTCCGGATCTCCGGATAATCTTAAAAAACCGGATTGTATCACTCCACCCCTCCCGTGGAATATACTCCAAAACCTCATGTAAAGTATGCTTGACATTCCCTCTGTCACGGTCTAAAATAAAAGAAGAGCTATTAGCTCCCAATGTTCTTCACCTCATTCCTGCCCCGGCTGCTCTCCGGGGTGTTTTATTTTGCCAACAAAAAAACAGCCCTCCGGCTGGCTTATACTTCTTCAAGTCTTTCTAATCCCTATTTGCATAAATTGCAAGTTTGTCGTTCCTAGTAAGCCTTCCAAGGTAATCATATTCACTCCCGCTAACATCAATTTTTGTAGCCACCTTCCAAGCGGGCCAATCGGCCTTGCCTCTCCAGGCTGGTTTTATATGCCCGTTTTTGATCCTGTTACCCCGCTTACAAAGTACGTCAGACAAAACTTTGAAATCATGCCCTCCGACAACAGCGTAGAATTTAGGGTTGTTCCGGATCTGATAATAGACTTTTCTAATATGTTTCGGGGTCCGCTGAAGCTCGGAGGCTACATCAACCATGCTAATGTCGGGATTCTCCAAAAGCCTGATTATTATTAAGTCCGCAAGCTCTCCGGGGTTCATTCTATCCTGTGGATAAGTATGGGACTGATAAAAAGGCATAGCTTCGCCCTGAGGTTGTTTATTCAATTAGTTTCCTCCTGAATCGTTACTTTGCCCGCCTTAAAACTCTATCCGGTTGTTTTGGCTCAACACTTTTTTTCTCCTGATCCGCTAGATGTTGGTCAATCGCCTTTTTCGTAAAGAGGATCTTCCCTGATATGCGGCAATGTGGGAGTAACCCCTTTTTTACTTGTTCTCGAACCCACCAAGGGGAGGCTCCAATATATTCCGCTAATTCATCAACAAACATTGTAACCTTCTCCACCCGACACCCCTCCTTACTGAGCTAACGCTTTAATTTTAATCGGCTCCAATAATTCTTCCGCAGGTCTACCAAACGCTTTAGAAATACGCTCTTTTACAGCTTCAGTAGGCTGTAATCTGCCCGACTCGATGAGCGAGTACCAGCATGGTGAAATACCTGCTAATTCGGCAGCCTTTGCTTGATTCCATTGCCTTGTGAGCCGTACCACTTTTAAAACTGTTACCATTATTCATTCCTCCTTAAGACAAATTCCTATAAAAATGTTTATATTAGTCCTCTTGAAAAAATTATATCAAACCCCCTTGAATAGTCAAGACTAATGGCTTATAATATATAGAGATTAATTATTAATCTTACAATTATTTCTAAAATATTTGTCTTAGGTAGGAGGTGGATTAATTTGGGGTATGCTTCTAAAATGCAGATGTTTTTTAAGAGGGATGAAGCATTAGTATTTTCGTGGAGGTTATCGGAACCTAGCGAGCCTAAAAAATCATCTCTCACACCTATTTTAAGGAGAGAACCAATCGGAGCATTATTGCTGGATTTTTTATCAACAAACTTTGAAGAAAAGGAGTCTTTTGAGGAGTTTATCAAGTTCTGGGGATTTACTGGTTTTGTAAGTAATTCAATCACAGCAGAAGATATTAAAGATAGGGAATATACCGAAAAAGAGTATCATTGTATATTAGAAATTGTCAGGCAAGAAATATGCGAATATGTAAAATCGGTACAGGCCGTTTATGAAAAAACATTCTATTATTGCTTTGACCTTGATGGTCCCACCTGGACGGCAGGATTAACTTCCCTCCAAAGGTATTACATTGCCGTGCTTTCACAAAAAAGAGAGGGCTATAAGGGTTTTATTGAGCCAAGGATGCTTTTTGGAGAATTGAATATGATGTATTATCCTGAGTCTACCAACCAACAACTTGATGATTACATTAAAAGAGAAGCGGTTAACGCTCCCTTAGAGGATATTGCAAAGATTGTTAAAACCAACGACATAGGGCTTACCGAAATGGTTACCAGTGATAATATTGCCGCTATTTGCTATGTTGAATTTAAAAAAATGCTTGAAATTAATTCTCGACTTAGAAAATGTGCCAACTGTAATAAATACTTTATTGTTACTGGAAGGATAGATACCAAGTATTGTAAAAGGACAGATGAACATGGCAGAACATGTCAAGAAATTGGACCTATTAAAAAATTTTATAACAAACAAAATAAAGACCCGCTAATGGAACTGTATAGGAAAACTTATAAAACATTATGGACACGAACTATAGCAAGTAAAAAAACCGGGAGGCGTATTGATAAGTCTGTTTTAGACGATTGGAGAAATAAAGCTACCTTAAAAATGACTGAGGTTAAGGAAGGGAAGATTTCAATAAAGGAATTTAAGGAATGGCTTGAAAAATCAAGGGAGGGTTTAACCAATGGCATACGTTGAATACAAGGGGATAAATAAGAAAGGAGATGCCGTTTTTAGGATCTACATTGAAGGGCCGAAGCTGGCAGACGGCAGAAACCAAAAGCGAGAGAC
>JAQTPV010000061.1 GCA_028712605.1 Minisyncoccota bacterium
TTTTGGATGAAAATAAAAAATGGAATTCTATTCCCATGAAAAAAGAAGGCGATGAAGTGGAAGTGGGGGATGTTTTGGGTGAAGTAAAACAAACCGACCTTTTAAATCATAAAATTATGGCACCTCCTTTTTTCAAAAAAGGAATAATAAGTTCAATCGCTTCTAAAGGAGATTATGTAGTTTCTGAAGTGATTGCTGAAATAAAAACTGAACAAGGCCAGAAAATAGAAGTAAGTTTAAGCCACAAGTGGCCTATTAGAAACGCTCGGCCGATTAATAAAAAATTAACTCCTTCTTTAGGGTTGGTAACTGGGCAGAGAGTTATTGATATGTTTTTTCCAATTGCCAAAGGGGGGGCGGGCTGCGTGCCAGGGCCGTTTGGTTCTGGTAAAACAGTTGTTCAACACCAGCTGGCTAAGTGGTCGGATGCAGATGTGGTTATTTTTGTGGGTTGTGGGGAAAGAGGTAATGAAATGACTGATTTGCTTATGGAATTCCCTGAATTAAGTGATCCTAAAACCGGCCGGCCCTTAATGGAAAGAACTGTTTTAGTGGCCAATACCTCAAATATGCCCGTAGCCGCTCGTGAGGCCTCGGTTTATACAGGCATAACCATTGCTGAATATTTTAGAGATATGGGCTATTCAGTGGTTTTATTAGCTGATTCTACTTCCAGGTGGGCAGAGGCCTTAAGAGAAATTTCCGGCCGATTAGAAGAAATGCCAGGAGACGAAGGATATCCAGCTTATTTGGGCTCTCGCACTGCTGCTTTTTATGAGAGAGCTGGTTATGTGCAGTGCTTGGGTAGTGATAAAAGAGAGGGGTTTTTAACCGTTGTAGGGGCTGTTTCCCCTCCAGGGGGAGATTTATCCGAGCCAGTTACCCAGAATACCTTAAGGGTTACCAAAGTTTTTTGGGCCTTAGATGCTTCGTTGGCCTATAAACGCCATTTTCCAGCTATTAATTGGCTTAATAGCTATTCTTTGTATGAGGACAATCTAAAAGATTTTTTTGACACTCATGGCGGAACTAATTTTACTGGATTTAGAAAAAAAGCCATGGCTATTTTGCAAAAAGAAGCTGAATTACAAGAAATTGTACGATTGGTTGGCATTGAGTCATTATCACAAAAGGATCAATTTTTATTGGAAATTGCAAGAATTATTAGAGAGGACTTTTTACATCAAAACGCTTTTACTGATATTGATTCTTTTACTTCTTTAAAGAAGCAATACTTAATGATAAAAACAATTGTTGATATTTTCACTAAAGGAGAGGAGGCCATTGACCAAGGCAAGTTAGCTAAAGATGTTTTAACCCCTTCTTTAAAAGAAAAGGTCTCTAAAATGAAAATTATAAAAGAAGAAGAATTAGAACAATTTGTTTTGCTTAATAAAGAAATAGAACAAATTATCTAACTTTAAATATATGCTAAAAACTTATAAAACAATTAAAGAGGCAGCTGGACCTTTGGTGGTGGTAGGGGGAGTGGAAAACATAAAATATGAAGAAATGGTGGAAATTGAAATGCAGAACGGGGAAATAAAAAGAGGCCGAGTTTTGGAGGTTACAGAAGATACAGCTATTGTTCAGGTGTTTGAGGATATTAGGGGGCTGAACTTAAAAGATTCTAAAGCTAAGTTTTTAGCTAAAACAATGAAATTAGGGGTTTCGTCTGATATGGTGGGTAGAATTTTTGATGGCGCTGGTAAGCCAAAAGATGGAGGGCCAGAGATTGTAGCTGAAAAATATTTAGATATAAATGGCTCACCTATAAACCCCTATGCTAGAGAATATCCTAATGACTTTATTCAAACAGGCATCTCTACAATTGATGGGCTTAATACTTTAGTAAGAGGGCAAAAGTTGCCGATATTTTCAGCAGCTGGTTTACCTCATGCCATGGTGGCTTCACAAATTGCCAGGCAAGCTAAAGTTTTAACCAAAAACGAGAAAGGCGAAATTGAAAAATTTTCTGTGGTTTTTGGCGCTATGGGCATTACTTTTGAAGAAGCCCAATTTTTTATTGATGAGTTTAAAAAAACCGGAGCTTTAGAAAAAGCCGTAGTGTTTATTAATTTAGCAAGCGACCCAGTAGTGGAGAGAATTACTTTGCCAAGAATTGCTTTAACAGCAGCTGAATTTTTGGCCTTTGAAAAAGATATGCAAGTTTTGGTGGTTTTAACTGATATGACCAATTACTGTGAGGCCTTAAGAGAAGTTTCAGCAGCTCGAAAAGAAGTGCCAGGAAGAAGGGGATATCCGGGTTATTTATATACTGATTTAGCCACTATATATGAGAGAGCAGGTAGGATAAAGGGTAAAACAGGTTCTATTACTCAAATTCCAATTTTAACAATGCCCGAGGACGACATAACTCACCCAATTCCTGACCTTTCAGGATACATTACCGAAGGCCAAATTTTACTTTCGCGGGATTTACACAAAAAAAATATTTATCCTCCAATTGATGTTTTACCTTCCTTATCCCGGTTAAAAGACAAGGGAATTGGGGAGGGCAAAACTCGAGAAGACCACTCCGGCGTTTTAAACCAGTTATTTGCTTTTTATGCTAGGGGAAGGGAGGTTAGAGAATTGGCTTTGATTTTAGGAGAATCAGCTTTAACCGATGTTGATAAAAAATACTTAAAATT
>JAQTPV010000029.1 GCA_028712605.1 Minisyncoccota bacterium
CCCACCCACTGAGCGGTTAAGCTGGCTGAAGCCCACATATTCCTAATCTCTAAAATTTCAATTTTAATTTCTCTTCTAGATTTCGTCTGAACGGATTTAAGCCTAATCTTCTTGGCCAACTCTTTCTCTAAGGCATTCCTCAACTCCTCCACACCCTTGCCACCCCTACCAATAATTAAAGCTGGCCGGGAAGTTTTGATAATAATTTTCAAAGCATTTTGATTACGCTCAATTTCAGTATCCTGCACCGTGCCAGCGGGCAATTTTTCACCCAAAAACTCACGAATAATATAATCTTCCTCTAAATAACGCGGGAAGTCTTTTTGGTAAAAACCGCGGGACAGCCAATCCTTTGTTTCTTTAATCCTTAAAGATTTTGGTTGTGCTTTATGGGTCATATGGATATCTTAAATAGACTTCCGGCGAAAGGTTTTAGTACTGGATGGCTGACCTTTAATTTTAACTGTGTCTTTCTGCGTTAATCCAGTTTTCTTTTTTTCAACCAGAGTTCTTGGGGCCTTCTCTTTCTTAGGCTGCCTCACTGTCTCAATCTCTTTATTTTCTAATACCTTAACACCACCCTGTTCTTTCAAAATAATAGTAATATGAGAAGTCTTTTTTTCAATGCGATTAGCCCTGCCTCTGGCCCTAGCCCTCCATCTTTTTAATTTAACCCCCTCATCAACCATAATTTTGTAAATTACCAAACTTTTTTCATCTAAATGGAAATTATTTTTAGCATTGGCAATGGCTGAATCAAGTAGTTTCTTCAAGGGCAGGGCCCCTCGTTTTAAATCTAATTCTAAAAGCGCTCTGGCTCTTTGAGCCTGTTTACCCCTAATCAAGTCCGCCAACAACCTCATCTTTCTGGGGGCTATCCTTAACTTATTTAATTTGGCTGTAATTTCCATAACTCGCCTTTATTTTAATAGCTATTTCTTAGCTGGTGCTGGCTCGGCCTGCTTTACTTGAGCCTTAACCTCCAATTCCTTCTGCATCTTACCGCCATGTCTGACAAATTTAGTAGTGGGAGAAAATTCACCCAGCTTATGGCCAACCATATCTTCTGACACATAGACGGGAATAAATTCTTTACCATTGTGAACGCCGAACGTAAAACCAACCATTTCTGGCGTAATGGTAACCGCCCTTTTCCAAACCTTCAGAATGGTCTTATCTCCTTTTTTCATCCCGGCAATTCTTTTAATCAATCTCTCTTCAATATATGGTCCTTTTTTTAGACTTCTTGGCATAACTTAAAATTACTTACTGCGTCTTTGAAGTATTAATTTATCGCTTTGCTTCCTCTTTCTGGTTTTAACTCCTAAAGCATGCTTGCCCCAAGGAGTTTTGGGATATTTCAAACCAATAGGCTGAGCATTCTTACCGCCTCCGTGAGGGTGATCGCAAGCGTTCATAGCTGAACCACGCACAGATGGCCTAATGCCCCTTAGCCTGGCGATGCCTGCCTTACCTAATTGGTGAAAGCGATGTTCTGGATTTGATAAATTGCCTATTGAACAAAAGCACTCACCTAAAACCTTCCTCACCTCGCTGGAAGGCATCTTGAGGTTAGTGTATTTTTCTTCTTGAGCCATGACTTGAGCGGCTGATCCAGCAACTCTGGCCATTTGCCCTCCCCTACCCGGCTTAAGTTCAATATTATAAACCATCGTCCCAACCGGCACATGTTTTAATTTCAACCTATTGCCAATTTTCAATTCAGCTTTTTCAGAGCAAACAATATTATCACCAACCTTCAGCCCATCAGCGGCTAAAACATAACAGCGGTAGCCGTCATTATAACGCAAAAAGGCAATAAAGCAAGTGCGGTTTGGATCATATTCAATGGCTTCCACCTGGGCTACTTCATTCATTTTAACTTGAGCAAAATTGATAATCCGGTAAAGCCGCTTCACGCCGCCGCCCTTATGCCTCACTGTAATGCGCCCAGTATTATTCTTGCCAGCTCTCTTTTTCAATGGCAACAAAAACCGCTTTTGGGGTCTCTTTTTACTTAAAATTGGCTTCTTCTTTTTTTGTTTCGGTTTTCTTCTTAGCATATGGATAATCCTTAACGGGGCATTATTTCAATCGTCTGGTCTTTTTTAATCTTCACAATCGCCTTTTTGTAACCAGCCTTATAGCCTTCGGTTCTGCCCAACCTTCTTTTTTTAGCTGGGATGTTAATTATTTTAACATCCACCACATTAACGCTGTAAACCTCCTCCACCGCCTTTTTAACCTCCGACTTATTGGCCCTATCAAAAACTTTAAAAATATATTGATTATTCTCTCCTAGCTTAGTGGCTTTTTCTGTAATATGAGGGTGTTTTAAAACGCTCGGGGCGATTTTAACCTCTTTTTTATGCTTAGGAGGGGCTTTAACGGTTGGTGGCTCCAACACCTGCGGCTGATTGTTAGCCTTTATCTCTTCCTCTTTTTTTGACTTCAAGGCTGCTTTCTGGGTTTTAATTTTGGACTTATCCACTCTTTTAATCTCTTGCCTTTCTTTCCCCTTGTCTGATTTTTTACCTAAATTAAATAATGCCATAAAACAATAGTTATTTAAACATTCCTTGCAAAACCGCAATCGCTTCTTTCTCCAAAACCAAGTATTTGTAAGACAACACCGATAGGGCGCTTAAATTCCTGGCCTCCACGATAGCCACCCCGGATAGATTACGACCCGCTCGATAAAAGTTTTCGTTATTCTTGGCTGTAATAACTAAAACGCTGCCTTCCACTGGTAGCTTATTAATGAAGGCAGCCGCTAGCTTAGTTTTGGGATTCGTTAAATCAAAGCTATCTACCACAATCAAAAGATTAGCCTTAACCTTAGCTGATAAAACCATCTTTAAGGCTGCTCTTCTCATTTTAGTAGGGATAGATTTGTAATAGACCTTTTCTGATCTCGGGCCAAAAGTAATGCCGCCACCCCTCCACAATGGAGAACGAATTGAGCCATGCCTCGCCCGACCTGTACCCTTTTGCCGCCAAGGCTTTTTGCCTCCCCCCGACACCTCGCTTCTGTCTTTAGCTTGAGCAGTACCTTGCCTTTGGTTGGCCATCTGACTAATCACTACTTGGTGCACCAAATCAAGATTAATTTTGGCATCAAAAACACCTCCTGACAATTCTACTTGCCCCTTCTTATCTCCAGTTTGGTTGTAAACTTCCACTTTCATAAAATTAAACCTTGATTTCTATTAAAGTTCCTTTACGGCCCGGCACTGCCCCTTTAATAGCAATCAAATTATTTTCTACATCAATCTTAGCAATCTGCAAGTTTCTAACTGTTACCCTATCAAAACCCATCCTTCCCGGCATTTTATGTCCCGGCAAAACTCGGCCAGGGCCAGTGCCTCCAATAGAGCCAACGGCTCGCTCCTCATGCTTCACGCCATGCGTTTGATTACGACCCTTAAAATTCCATCTTTTCACTGCTCCTTGGAAGCCCTTCCCCTTGGACAAACCGGCCACCTTCACCTTTTCCCCCTCTTGGAAGTCCGAAATGCTAATTTGCTGTCCTAACTGATAGCCAGAAAGGCTATCCTTAATTTCCCTAAGATACTTGTATTCTTTACCTTTATCTGTTTTTTTCAAATTTTTAACCTTTTTTTCAAAGCCAATCTGAACGGCTTCATAGCCATCCTTATCCTTAGTTTTTAACTGCGTCACAAAACAAGGTCCAGCCGAAATTAAGGTGCAGGGCACCACTTTCCCATCAATCCAAATTTGAGTCATTTCTATTTTTTTACCAAGAATAAGTTTCATATTCAATCAAATAACCGGGCTCCCACCCGGCTTGCTGCTCCGGTTTGTTGTAAAAATTATTATTCAGACTGAACCAATAAATTGGCCATTATAAATTAATTAATTTAACTAGTCTTAACCTCAATTTCAACACCGCTTGGCAAAGTCAAGTCGCGCAGAGAGTCAATAAACCTCTGATTAGGATTGGAAACCTCAATCAATCGCTTGTGAACGCGCATTTCAAACTGTTCTCTGGCGTCCTTATGTACAAAGGTAGACCTATTGACAGTATAGCGCCTCACTTCCGTAGGCAAGGGAACAGGTCCAGCGATTCCCACATTTGTTCTCATGGCAATCTCCACAATCTGCTGGCAGGAGGCGTCAATAACTTTGCTGTCATAGGATTTTAATTTAATCCTTAATTGGGGCCTTGCCTCTGCTCCCTCCTTAGCCTTATTCTTTTCTTCCGTAGCGGTCGTCATCATGACTATTTTAAGTTGATCAAAAACTAAAAATAACTTTTAATTTCTGTTTACTTAATGATTTTAGTTACCACACCAGCCCCTACCGTTCTACCCCCTTCGCGAATAGCAAATCTTTGCTTTTCCTCCAAGGCAATCGGGGCGATTAACTTTGCGGTAATCTTGGCAGTATCTCCAGGCATAACCATTTCAACACCACTGGGTAAATTAACATCACCGGTAACATCGCAAGTTCTGATAAAAAATTGGGGCTTATATCCAGCAAAAAATGGGGTATGTCGACCACCCTCATCCTTGCTTAAAGCAATAATTTCAGCCTCAAATTCAGTATGCGGAGTAACAGACCCCGGCTTAGATAAAACCTGCCCCCTTTCCACGTCTTCTTTCTTTAGGCCCCTCAATAAAATTCCCACATTATCGCCAGCTCGGCCTTCGTCCAAACTCTTATTAAACATTTCCACACTAACAGCCACAGCCTTTTGGGTGGGGCGTAAACCAACGATTTCCACTTCCTCGCCAGACTTAACAATGCCCCTCTCCACTCTACCGGTAGCCACCGTACCACGACCAGCAATAGAGAAAACATCTTCAATACCCATCAAGAAAGGCTTGTCCAAGTCACGGGAAGGTTCTTTAATGTATTCATCAACCTTAGCTAAAAGCTCGCCAATTGGTTTCATGGCCTCATCATCGGTTGAAGCGGCATTTAAAGCCTGCAGGGCAGATCCTCTAATAATAGGTGTCTCGTCTCCGGGAAATTCATATTTCTTTAATAGTTCTCGTAATTCGGATTCAACTAAATCAATCATTTCTGGATCATCAACCTGATCACACTTATTCAAAAAGATAACCAAAGAAGGCAAACCAACCTGTCTAGCCAATAAGATATGCTCTCTGGTTTGAGGCATAGGGCCCTCCGGCGCAGCCACCACTAAAATGCCGCCGTCCATTTGAGCGGCCCCGGTAATCATATTCTTGATATAATCAGCGTGTCCCGGGCAATCAATTAAAGCATAATGCCTCTTGTCGGTTTCAAATTCGGTATGGCAGATATTAATCGTAATCCCACGGGCCTTCTCCTCTGGCGCAGAGTCAATTTCGTCAACTGATTTAGCTGACGACATCCAGCCTTTCATCTTGGCATACTTCAAAATGGCTGCTGTTAAAGTAGTTTTGCCATGGTCGACATGGCCGATGGTGCCGATATTTAAGTGCGGCTTGGTCCTTTCAAATTTTCCTGCCATAAAATTTAGAGGATAATGAATCAAGAATTAAGAATTATAAATAAAAATTATTCATAATTCGTAACCCATAATCCGTAATTCGCGTGTTTTGAATTTAAAGTATTAAAAAAAGCGCGCGTATTTTTCAATTATATTAACAAAATAAAAAATGTCAATCCCGATAGTAGAATTTTGGCAAAATTTTGTAAACAAGATTAAGGAAAGTCAAAATTCACTACGGGACGGAGCTAAAACGGTAAATCTTCTAATTTCAGCTCTTTGGCGGTATCAACTGTCACTTGAGCAATAATCTCCTTGGGCTCCACTACTGAATTGTGAGGCGGTAGTTGGATGCCGCAGCTAACCTCTTCTTTTCCCTCCAGCACCGAACCACTATCCATGACAACATTTTGCTTACGCGGCAATTGACCATTAACTATTTTCCTATAATCCTCAAAAGAAAGCAGCACAAATGATGGTTTACCGTTCTCAATGAAAACCAGCTTTTCGTTTGTTTCATTTACTAAATTTTTTAAATCTTCAAAGTTCATAAACCAAACTACAATTTAACACACTAACTACTTTAACAATCCTGCTTACCCCCATTCCATTGTTAAACCGTTAAGTTGTTAAATTGGGTTAACGTCTTTTGCCTTCAACCACCTCCTTGGCTATGTTTTCAGGCACTCTTTCATAAGAGCTGAATTCCATTGTAAACGTCCCTCGACCCTGTGTCAATGACCTAAGACCGGTTGCATAACCGAACATTTCCGACAAAGGCACCTTGCCATCAATCACTTTAAGTTGAGTTCTGTCTTTAGTTTCTTCAATAATCCCCCTTCTTCTATTTAAATCACCGATGACATCACCAAAAAATTCAGCCGGGCAAACTACCTCCACTTTCATAATAGGCTCCAATAAAATGGCTTTGGCTTTTTTAGCGCCATCTTGCAGAGCCATACTGCCAGCGATTTTAAAAGCCATCTCCGAGGAATCAACTTCATGGAAAGAGCCGTCATATAATGTAACTGCCAAATCAACCAGTGGATATCCGGCCACTACTCCCTTGTCCATGGCCTCCTTAATGCCCTTTTCAATGGCTGGGATATATTCCGAGGGAATGATGCCGCCCTTTATTTCATTGATAAACTCAAAGCCCTCTCCCCTATCCTTGGGCTTTAGCCTAATTACCACGTGGCCATATTGCCCCCGGCCCCCTGACTGCCTAATAAATTTAGCCTCAGTTTGAGCATCGGTAGTGATTGTTTCTTTATAGGCTACTTGTGGCTTGCCCACATTAGCCTCCACCTTAAACTCTCTTCTCATTCTGTCGCATAAAATATCCAAATGCAATTCTCCCATCCCAGACATAATGGTATCGCCAGTTTCTATATCCTCTTTAACCCTGAAAGTCGGGTCTTCTTCAGATAACTTTTTCAGGGCCATAATTAATTTTTCTTGATCAGCTTTAGTTTTCGGCTCAATGCGAATAGAAATAACCGGTTCGGGAAATACTGGTTTCTCAAGTAAAATGGGTTTTTCAGGATCGCAAAGTGTGTGGCCGGTGCTAGCCGTTCTCAATCCCACGGTAGCTGCGATATCGCCTGTAAAAACTTCGTCAATCTCCTTTCTCTCATTGGAATGCATCCTAATCAAGCGACCGATTCTCTCTTTCTCGCCAGTAGTAGAATTCAAAACATAAGAGCCCTTAGCCAACTTACCAGAATAAACCCTAAAATAATTCAAAGCGCCCACAAACGGATCGGTGGCAATTTTAAACACAACAGCTGAAAACGGTTCATCGTCTTGCGATTTTCTGAAAATCTCCTCGTTGGTTTTAGGATCATTACCTTTCACGGGTGGTGAGTCTGCTGGACTTGGCAAATAGTCGCAAACACCATCTAACAATAGCTGTACGCCCTTATTTTTTAAGGCTGAACCACAAAAAACCGGCACTAATTTATAAGATAATACCGCCTTCCTTAAGGTCTTCCTGATCTCTTCAACAGAAATCTCTTCGCTGGCTAAAAACTTTTCAATTAAGGCGTTATCTTCGGTTGCTATCTTCTCTACCAGGATGTGGCGCATTTCACCGGCCTTGGCCTTAAATTCTTCAGGGATCTCTTTTTCCACAATGTTTTGGCCAAAATCGCCCTCAAAATAAATGGCTTTTTGAGTAATCAAATCAACCACCCCCTTAAAGTGCTCCTCTTCGCCCATGGGAATCTGAACAGCCACGGCATTGGGTGTTAGCTTTTGATGAATGCTTTCTAAGCCTTTATCAAAACTGGCACCCATTCTATCAATTTTGTTGATAAAACAAATCCGAGGCACTTCATAACTATCAGCCTGACGCCACACTGTTTCTGATTGGGGCTCCACGCCAGCTACTCCGTCAAATACGACAACCGCACCATCCAATATTCTAAGCGACCTCTGCACTTCTACGGTGAAATCAATGTGGCCTGGAGTATCTATTAAATTCAACCAACAATCTAAATTGGTTTCGCCCTTCCAGCCCCGGGCTGTCCAGTGACAGGTGGTAGCTGCTGAAGTAATAGTGATGCCTCTTTCCCTTTCCTGCTCCATCCAATCCATAACAGCTGCCCCATCGTGCACTTCACCAATCTTATGAGAGAGGCCCGTATAAAACAAAATACGTTCAGAAACCGTGGTCTTGCCAGCATCAATATGAGCGATAATACCAATATCCCTTGTTTGTTCTATTCTATATGTACGTGCCATAATAATAAAAGATGGTTCCTTGATGGACCATCCGCTTCAATGTTTTATCGAGCCAGATAGGCAAAGGCCCTATTGGCTTCGGCCATTTTATGAACGTTGACTTTCTTTTTAATGGCCTCCCCTTCGTTATTACCAGCCTGCATTAATTCAGCGGCCAACTTTTCGGCCATGGGCTTACCCTTTTTGGCCCTGGCAGCATCAATGAGCCATCTCATAGCCAAACTGACAGCTCTTTTTTCTTTCACTTCTCTGGGAACTTGATAGGTAGCGCCCCCTACTCTTTGCGGCCGAACCTCAATTTGGGGCATCGCGTTTTTCAAAGCGCCCTCAAAAACCTCAATGGGCTCTCTATTGGTTTGTTTTTTAATTAAATCAAAAGAATTATAAACAATACCCCGAGCAATACTTTTTTTACCACGAGTCATCAGGTGGTTAATAAATTTAGCCACCAAAACATTGCTATAAATTTGATCCGGCTCTATCTTATTTGGTTTAAACTTGTTTGCCATAAACTATATTGGTTATTTTGGTTGCTTAGCACCATATTTAGATCGGCCTCTTTTCCGGCCTTCAACGCCGGAGGTATCTAAGTGCCCCCTAATAATATGGTACCTAACGCCCGGCAAATCCTTGACCCTACCTCCTCTTACTAACACAATAGAGTGCTCCTGTAGGGTATGGCCTTCGCCTGGGATATAGGCTGTCACCTCCTTACCGCTAGATAACTTAACCCTGGCTACCTTCCGTAAGGCCGAGTTTGGTTTCTTAGGTGTCACCGTAAACACTTTCAAGCAAATACCTCTTTTATAAGGTGAAAAATAATCACTGGGCCTATTCTTTAAAACATTAAAGCCATAACTCAAGGCCTTCATCTTGATTTTAGTAACCACTTTCTTTCTGGGTTTTTTAATTAATTGATGAATTGTCGGCATAAAATAAAAAAATTAGTCTAAAAATCCCTTGAATTTTCATTCAATGTTTTAATTTAACAGATAACAATAAAAGTGTCAACAAAAAATAGAGCTGGAAAAAGATTTTACTGTTTTCTAACGGCTAACAGCGGCACTATCAAGATTAAAAGATAGCCCAAAAGCATATTCCACTGCCCAAAGACGGCCCAGCCAGTAAAGCGCGTGGTTATCAAAATGTCCAAAAGTAAATTAATAATCACCCAGATGAAACTGTAGCCCAGCATTTCTTTAGCCGAACTAATCTTTAGGCTTTTGGCAGCTAAAATAATAGTTATTAAAACACAGCCAATCGTTGCTAATTTCACCGCTAGATTATCAGAAGGAATCTGAAATCCGATAAAGGCAGAAACGACCACAAAGGCTACCGCATAAATTAAAGCGCCCAAGCCAATTATTTTTAAAATCTTCATTTTACAGTAATCAATTATAATAATTAAAATCCCCGACCTTTAAATTTTAGATCATCGGGCTGCCAACTATCAATCGAAAAAACAGCTGCACTATCGGCGAAATGAACCCGGCAAAAAAAACTACAAAAACTACCAATAAGACGGCTCCATAATTCATCAAAGGATCTTTTAACCTATCCAGACTTCTGGGTAATAAGGCAAATAAAATATGAGAACCGTCTAGGGGAGGAACGGGCATTAAATTGAAAATAGCCAAACTTAAATTAACAATTACGATCAAAGCAAAAAATTCACCAAGGTTCAAAAAGAAAGGAGCAGTCCCCAATGGCCAAAAGCGCAATAACAAACCGAACAACAAGGCAATGGCCACATTGGATAACGGCCCGGCGAGAGCAATCTTGGCTGTCCCCCATTTTTGATCTCTCAACAGAAGGGGATTAAAGAGTACTGGTTTAGCCCAGGCCAAAAAAATACGAGTGCCAGAAA
>JAQTPV010000062.1 GCA_028712605.1 Minisyncoccota bacterium
TTAAAACATTATTTACTGACATTGTTATTCCTCATCCGCAGGATGTGGCACATCCTCTTTCTCATAATAAGAAACTAACTTTTGAGTTGCCTTATCAATGTCATCTAACCCACTGGCCTTAAGAGCTTTTTCCTCTTCCTCGGTAAACTTAGTTTCTTTCCCGGGTATGACTTGATATTCGGTCTCAAGTCCGGTTCCCTTTCTGGTAATCTTAAAGTCATACTTTCTGGGATCTCCGTAATCAGCGTCTTTAGCGCACTGGAGAATAGTCCCAAAAATTTGCCAACCAACCTCCATGACTTTAATCTCGTTACCAGATCGGTTAAGAATTAAATAAGCCCACCGACCCTTCGGCTGATCCCCCTTTTGGCACCACTCACAAGTAGAAATGTCACCAGTACAAGTATGGCTCTTTTTTTCAGAGCGGACATAGTGACTCTTCCAATTAATACTATGACTCAAAATCCTAATTGTGGTTGTGCCTTCTGGAAATTTAATCCAAGGGCTTTCAGCTTCGGGTGGGTTATAGTTACTGTAATCTTTAATTATATCTACCATCTTTAATCACCCCCTTTCGGTTCTTGACCTTTCTTCCAAATACTTTCTCTCCATATCCTGTTGATTATGCCCAGTATTCCGGTGATGCAAAATTCCATTATCCTGATCATTAATTTTTTCATTTCCCCACCATGTCCTTTCTTCCTCTATTGCTTCGGCTAATC
The DNA here is from genome assembly GCA_028712605.1 of Minisyncoccota bacterium. GTDB lineage: Bacteria > Patescibacteriota > Minisyncoccia > Minisyncoccales > CG1-02-41-26 > JAPLWD01. The sequence continues at coordinate 723 of JAQTPV010000062.1, forward strand.
TTTTTAAATGACATCTTATCGAAGGATGATGAGGGTTGTCGTGTCTCTTCATCTCCTCCGGCACTATCTGACTCAAAATTTCTGGTCTCATTTTTACCCTTTTTACCCTTAATTAATTTATACAGCCCAACCAAGAACAAAGCAATTAATACCAAATTCCTTAAAATCAAAAGGTTGGTAGCCATTGGCTGAAGTGTTACCACATCATCCCAATACCTAAAGTAAAACCAAGTCATAAAGGAAGCAGAAATAAACAACCCAGCTTCCAATCCAGAAAGGAAACAAACAAACGGAGCCAACCAAATTAAATACTGTGGACTGAAAGTATTACTAAAGAGAATTGATGATAATAAAAGTAAAAATATAAATCTCATTTTTGAAATATAAAATAAATACCAACAATATAACCAAATAAACATAATATTGGATGTCCCAAGTAACCCAAATAAGAACTACTAAACAAAACTAAAATTCCAAATATCATTTTCATTTGTTATCAAAAACTATACTTAATTCAATTAATTCCGACTTTTTAACAATCATTTCTCCGTCTTTTCCTTCCTCCCATTCCAAAACTTTTATAAGCGGCTCAAATCTAACTCCGTCTGTCAACTTGACAGTAACCTCTCCCGCACATTTCATATCAAATTTTTCTTTTTTACCTTTGATTTCTATCGGTAATTTACCAGTCATTGTTCTTTTTACTTTGTCCATCTATCTACTCCGTTTTGTTTTAATAACGCCTTAACTTTTTTTAATGCTTGATTTACTGCTTTATTAAATCCAATATCTGCTATCAAATCTTTGTCCAACATAAAATCAATTTCACCTTCTGCTTTACTATCACCATCAGCAATCAGTATTTTGAAGGTTATCTGTCCTGGATATTTAATTAATTTTTCACCGATCTCAATTAACTGATCCAATTTTTTAATTTCTGTTTTGGTCATTTTATTTCAAAAGTATTGTGTTTGTATTCCACAACACTCTCCTTATTTAATAATTTAGGTAATGCTCGAATGCTCTCGATCTGAATCCCCCGGTCTTTGTGAAAGCTTATAAAGTCCCAATTCATAAAAGCTAACGGCAAACAAAAGACAAACAATCCAATTAAAAGTTTAGCGTACTGCTTATCCCTTATCATCATTAAAACCAAAACCGGAAGTAAGATAATTGGATAAACCTTTAACAAAACACCAACACTTAAAGCATTAAAAGCAAAAATTGGATATTTAGACTTGGCCAAATAAATTGCCAAAATGGTGAACAGCGCTGGAAACACATCAAATCTGTCCCAGAACAGCCCACCAAGCGGTAGAACCCCAGCAAGGTATACATAGGGATTACCCCTTAGTCTTTTGACCAGCCAGACGACCGCTAGTGACGCCGTAGCCACGAGAAAATACCATACTAAGGTAAAATACTGCTCCCCGAAGATGTTAGCCATCTTAAAAAGCCATAAAGATACTGACGGATACTCTGCCGGGATTGTATTCTCAGAAGCGTATTTAAAATACAATGCTAGTTCTCCCCATGGTTTAGCAAGTCCTTCAATCATTGTCTTCCTCCTTTTCTAAAACCGCCCTCCTTTGGGTGGCAACTTCTACAAAGTTTTCAAATGGTTTACCTAATTCTTTTTCTGCCTCTGCCATAATTACTTTATTCTTGTCAGTCATCTTGTCTCCGTTACAGCACCGATTAAGAACTCGGTTATACTGCCCAACCACTCCCCGATACTTATCCTCAAATTCTTTTTGATCCTTATAACAATAAAGCTTAGTCAAATATAAAGAATACTTAATCTTCCAGTTGTCCCGAAAGCGTCCGGTCTCCTCATCAAACTCAATCGGTTGCTCAAGCGGC
>JAQTPV010000030.1 GCA_028712605.1 Minisyncoccota bacterium
CATAAAGCGTGCAGAAAGGTGGCTGAAATGAATCGCCAGCCGATGGTGACGAGAGCATTTTGGGCGGTTAGGGCCTCGTGAAAATTTTGGTTATGCAATACCATAATGTTTTCCATGGCCGCAAACCCCAAGGCGCCGATAATCATATAAAGCATTATATCTAATGGCTCGTCAAGTTCGGAGTTCTTGGCCACCCAAAACCTGGTAGCTCGGTATTTGACGTACTCTTCAATAACTGCTCCAGCGAAAAATACAGAGATTAAGAGCGTTAGCCAATCGCTATTAGCTAAAAGCCAAGCTGAAGTTAGGCTAGCTGAATAGGCCTTAGCCACTAAGATTATTTTCGCTCCAAAATAATTGATAATCTCTTGAACCCCCAATTCTAAAATTAGAATTACCAAGGCACTGGCCATTCCCAAAAAGAAAGTAGTGGCCACCATCCAGTTAGACTCCGGATGTTTGTCTTTTCGTAAGTAAAAAGCCAGCCAGATGAAACTAGGCGCTAAGCCTAAGATATAAAATAAATAGTGCATAAAACTTGCTAAATATTCAGATTAGCTTGAGCCTTGATGCTTCCCCAGGAAACAGCCTTTTTCATATTATAGCATGCTGTCACACTCACCATAGCGGCGTTGTCTGTGCAAAACTCTCTGGGAGGCATTAATAAATCAATATTTAACTTGGCAGTCTGCTGCCTTAATTGTTTTCTTAATTCGTCGTTGCTGATGACCCCACCACCCAAAAGGATAGTTTGAGCCTCATAATGTTTGGCGGCCCGTAAGGTCTTTTTGATTAAAACATCAATTATAGCCTGCTGAATTTCACGGGACATGGCTTTTAGATAGTCAGGCGATTTTTTAATTTTAGCTGTTTGTTTTTGGTGATAATAAAGCACCGCTGTTTTCAATCCGGAGAACGAGAAATCAAAACTGGGGTTTTTTAGCATAGGGCGGGGTAAATCAACTGGTAATTTTTTTCCGCCAATTGCTAATTTGGCTATTTGGGGACCACCAGGATAGCTAAGCCCTAAAATCCGGGCGGTTTTATCTAAACATTCACCGGCAGCATCATCCAAGGTTTCACCGATGATCTGGTATTGGTTGGGTTTTTCCATCCAGACAAGCTCTGTATGCCCACCCGAAACCACCAAGCCAATGGCCGGAAATTTAAAGGGAGTGTTGGAGCTAAGTAAATTAGCGAGCAGATGAGCTTCTACGTGGTTTACTGGAATAATAGGCAGCTTCCAAGAATAAGCCAGCGTTTTAGCGAAATTAATTCCTTGCCATAAACAAGGTTCAAGGCCCGGCCCAATTGTTACTGCGATATAGTCAAGTTCCGGTTTGTGATATGTTCGTAAGAATTGTTCAGCCCTCGGTTTTAGAGTTTCTTCCCTCTCTAAAATTTTTTTAATCAAAGAAGCATCTTGAGTTTTCGCCCTTTGATTTTTAACCAATAGATTTGCCCCTTTGAGCGCTTTTTCTAAAACCAGCACCAAGTTTTTTTGATGCTCTCTTTTAGCTAAGCTTGGATATACCCCTCCATATTTAGCATGCAGCTTGACCTGGGAGGAAACAATATTTGAGAGCAAGTTAAAACCAGCACCCCTTACTTCCAAAAGGCTTATGGCAGTATCGTCGCACGAGGTGTCAATGCCCAAAATTGTTAGATTTTTCTTCGTTTTTGTCATGTTTCAATCTTACTTTAAATCTTGCTATTTTTCAATTTTCAAGCTAATGTAAAATTGATTTTTGTTTTAACAAATTAGATTTGGCCCTATCGTCTATTGGTTAGGACGCTGCCCTTTCAAGGCGGAAAGCGGGGTTCGACTCCCCGTAGGGCCATATTGAACCCAAGTGGGGGGTCGGGGGAGAAGGGTTCTTCCCCGTGGCGGAAATATTAAAACCGAGGGGTTTTAAGGAGCGGCGTTAGCCCCGAGCTTGTCGAGGGGCGTGCCGCGACGGGTTCGACTCCCCGTAGGGCCGTTAAGATTTTCTTAAAAATAATGAATTACATTGATCTTGGGCAGGCGGATGATTTAGAAAACAAAAAAGACCGGACGCTTTACCGATTTTTTGAAATTCTACCAGGCTTTTTAAGCTGTGCCACCTTAATCTTAGCGGTGGTGTTTTCGTTTATCAAGCCGGTATGGGTGGCCATCTTCATTATTCTCTTTGATTTGTACTGGACATTAAAAGTGGCCTATTTAGCTTTCAACCAAGTGACTTCTTTCCGGAAAATGCAAAGAACCATTAAGACTAATTGGCGGGCTGAGCTAGACACCCTTGGAGCCGATTGGCAGGGCGTTTATCATTTAGTCTTTCTACCTTTTGTTAAAGAGGGCTGGGACATAGTTTCGGAAAGCCTAGAGGCTTTAAAGAACGCTGACTATCCTACTAATCAATTCATCGTTATTTTAGCGCCAGAAGGCAGGGTCAGCGAGCATGCCCACAATATCGCCAAGTTAGCCCAAGAACACTATGGCTCAACTTTCGGCCATTTTTTAGTGAGTATCCACCCGTCTGACTTGCCCAACGAGATTATCGGCAAGGGCTCTAACGTGGCCTACGCCAGCCTAAAAGCCAAAGAGTTGCTGAAGGAAAAGAACATTCCCTTAAACAAGGTGATTATTTCTTCTTTTGATATTGATACTAAAATTTTCCCCCAATATTTTTTATGCGTTACCTATCATTATTTGACGGAGCACGATCCCCACAGGACTTCTTTTCAGCCTATTCCTGTTTACCATAATAATATTTGGGAGGCTTCAGCCTTTACTCGGGTGGTGGCAACCTCCAATAGTTTTTGGCAAATGATGCAGCAAGAGCGGCCTGAACAACTGGTTACTTATTCTTCGCACTCTATGCCGGCTATCGCTTTTTTTGATGTTGGTTATCCAAAAAATATAGTGGCTGATGACTCCAGGATATTTTGGAAATTGTTTTTTCAGTATAATGGTAATTATCGCGTGACCCCCCTTTATTACCCCTTGTCTATGGACGTTGTGACTGCCGATAGTTTTTGGCGAACCATTTCTAATCAATATAAGCAGCAAAGACGTTGGGCTTGGGGCTGTATTGAAATTCCCTACATTATGTTTAATTTCTGGAAAAATAAAAAAATCTCCTGGCGGCAGAAGATATTTTCTTCAATAGTGGCCCTAGAGGGTTTTTGGGCTTGGGCTTGCGCTTCTGTCTTGATTTTAATTTTAGGCTGGTTACCGGTTTTCTTGGGAGGAGAGGGCTTTAATGTGACTATTCTGTCTCATAATTTACCTCGCCTCACTTCAGCTATTATGATTTTCGCTATGATGGGTATGATGGTCAGCGCTTTTTTGGGGATTTTGTTTTTACCGCCTCGGCCTAAGAATATCGGTCGCTTCAAGATTTTCTTTTTTGTGGCGCAATGGGTATTTTTGCCCGTAACATTATTAATTTTTGGTTCTTTCCCAGCCCTGGACGCTCAAATTAGATTGATGCTTGGCAAATACTTGGGTTTTTGGGCCACTCCGAAAATTCGTAAGCATTGAGAAGTAGCCCAAAAACCAGAAAAGGGTCGGGGGAGAAGGATTCTCCCCCGTGGCGGAAATATTAAAACCGAGGGGTTTTAAGGAGTCCCGAGCTTGTCGAGGGACTACGATTTTGCGGCCACCCCTAAGGCCCGGAAAGGCCATTAATTTACTCCAGGTGGACTTTTTGCTCAAATCTTTTCACTCTTTCCGCTAACAACGGGAATTTTTTTAATTGGGGAGAATATTGTAGTGTTTCCTTGGCCACCTCTCTAACCATTTCCACAAACGGTAAGTGTTTTAATTGCTCCATAGCCAAATCCGGTATTCCCCATTGCTTAGAGCCAAACAAGCTGCCTGGCCCTCTAATCTCTAAGTCTTTCTCGGCTAGCTCAAAACCATTCTTTGCTTCCATCATTGCCCTCATTCTTTGTCTGGTGGTTTTGGCTGGCGAGTCGGTAAATAATAAGCAATATGACTGTAGGTCGCTTCGGCCCACGCGGCCCCTAAATTGGTGTAATTGGGCCAAACCGAATCGTTCTGCCCCTTCAATCATCATAACGGTGGCCTGGGGGATATCTACACCCACTTCAATTACGGAAGTGGAAACTAAAATATCAATCTTTTTGTTTTTAAAGCCCTGCATTATTTTATCTTTTTCTTTGGCTTTCATCTTGCCGTGCAGCATGCCCACTTTTAAATCCGGGAAAATTTCTTTAGTTAATTTTTCGTATTCTTCTTTAACAGCCCTAGCTTCTGACCAGGGCGTTCTAGGCCCTTGTTTTTCTGTAGGGGTTGAGGAAGGCTCTATTCTGGGGCAGACCACAAAAACTTGCTCACCCCTTTTGACTTGCTGTTTGATAAAATCATAGGCCTCTTGCCTTTCAGCTGGAGCGACAATTTTAGTGATAATTTGTTTACGGCCCTTGGGCATTTGGTCTATTACTGACAAATCTAAGTCGCCATAAATAGTTAAGGCCAGGGTGCGGGGGATAGGAGTGGCTGTCATAGAAAGCAGATGAGGAATTAAATTATCACCGTTTTTCTTATGAGCTACCAACTTAGCCCGTTGCTCAACGCCAAATCTATGTTGCTCATCAATAATTACCAGCCCCAGTTTGCCGAACTTTACTTTATCTTGGATTAAAGCGTGAGTACCAATTAAAAAATCAATACCCACTTCTAATTCTTTGGTTTTAGCCTTTATCTTGCCCCTGGCCTTTTCTAAAATTTTAGCTCGGGAGATTTCTAAAGTGTCAGGGATATATCCCTCTTTGGTTTCATGCCCCAGTTTTTGACTAATAATTTTGTCATCTTTGCCAGTCAGCAAAGCAATTTTTATTTTAAACGGCTTTAATAGTTTAGCTACGCTTTGAAAGTGTTGTTTGGCTAAAATTTCTGTTGGGGCCATCAGGCCAGCCTGGTAACCGTTTTTAATGGCATTTAAGGCAGCCATTACTGCCACCACTGTTTTTCCAGAACCCACGTCGCCCTCCAAAAGGCGCGACATCGGCCTTGTTTTTTCTAAATCTTTAAAAATCTGATAAGCGCATTTTCTTTGGCTGTCGGTTAGCTGAAAGGGCAGAGAATTAACAAATCTTTTTATCAAATCAACATTCATGGGTATGGTTGGTGATTTTTCTTTATTTAATCTATATCTTTGTTGCAGCACCACTAATTCAATTAAAAACAGCTCTTCAAAAGAGAACCGTTGTTTGGCTTTTTGGGCTGACTCTCTAGTGTCGGGAAAGTGAATTTGCTGGAGCGCCTCATCAATGGGCATCAGGCTATTTTCTTTAATAATTTGTTCAGGCAAAATTTCAGGAATTTGGTTTTTATATATTTGAATGAGCCGATAAATAGCATTTCTGAACCAGCGGGAGGATAAGCCAGCCGTTTCAGGGTAAATGGGTACTAATCGGCCCGAATGGATAAGGTGGGCTGATTCTGTATCATTAACTTTTTCATAAACTGGGTTGGATAAATAAAAGCCATTTTTACTTACCACGGCTTTGCCAGCCGCACAAATTAGATCACCTTTTTTTAAAACTTTAGTTAAATAGGGCTGCCCAAACCAAACAATTTCAATTGCCCCTGACTCATCTTGCAACACAGCCTGCACCAAGGACATTCGTTTTTTCCAGGTGCGTTGAGCTTTGATTTCTAAGATTTTACCTTGTACCGTGCATTGCTGATTGGGCTTTATTTTATCAATAGCCACAATATTGGAAAAATCCTCGTATCTTGTTGGGAAATAAAACAAAAGATCCTCAACAGTGTTGATTTTTAGTTTGGAGAGCTTTTTTGACATAATGGGCCCAACTCCCTGCAGGTATTGAATTGGAGAATCAAGAGTCATGAATTACGATATTTGGCTTAACTTCAAGTGTGGGTTGTGAGATTATTTGATTATAAAATAGAAAACAGGGCATTGACAGTCTTTTGGTAAAAGTTGGGTTATTCACAGCTATGCAAACCATCCCTTTGCCTTTATAATAAAAAAATCAAATTGGAATTGGATTTTTGTAATTCGTTAAAAAGGTCGACTTATTTTATTGAGTTTTTCTCTACTATTCTTAGTTTTTTTATTGATAAATTGGCGGTTATTAAATAAACTTATAAATTCCATTTAATAACTTTCCCATTTATCTTTGTTAAAAATGCAGTTTAAAAAACATCTTTTCTTTTTTGTAAGTTTTGGTGTTTTAGTTTTAGGGGTGGCTGTGGTTTCCGCTGTCACAACTATTAGTACAAACGTTGTAACCGAGGGCAATCTTTCGGTAACAGGTACAGCAGGGGTAGACGGCAACACAACTTTGTCTGGTGATTTATATGTTGGCGGTCTGGCAACCACTACTGCTGCGTCGGGAAATATTACTACGGCAGGCACTTTAGGTGTAACAGGAGCAACAACCCTTTCTGATGATCTATACGTCGGTACTAAGGCAACCACTACTGCTGCGTCGGGAAATATTGCAACCCAGGGCAGTGTGACTATTGGAAGCGGTGGTACGGCTATAGCTACAATACTTTGCGCAGCCACAACAACTGATTGGCCAGCCTTAGCTGGTTCAGCGTGCGCTGTTGGCACGTCAACCCTCACAGGCGTTACTGCTTCTATAGACGATTTAGGATGGGCATTTTTTGTGAGCCCCGTTGCGACTACAAGCGGAGTTGAGAATCAGCCATATCCTATAAATATAAGCGCTATCGCCACTTCAACAGACGTTATCCAACTAAAGGTTTGCAACTCTACTTCAACATCGGTAAATTTGCCAGTTCAATACTACGAAGTTTGTGCTATGAAGCACTAATTTACTATAACTGCTTTAATAATTATGGTTAAATATTTTTCTGGGAAGTATAAAATAGCAGTTTTAGCAGTTGTTGGCTTGTTGGCCGCGGTTTCAGTTTCGGCAGCAAATTATAATGAGGTACAGTTTACTTCAGATACAACTATTTATCTTAGCGGGTTAGGTATTAATATTACCGTGCTTGAAGGAAGTAATGTGGGTAGTTTTGCTGTTGGCACCTCTTCTATCACGGTTGCTTTAGTCGGAGACAGTAACGGCTATTCTAATATTACTTTTAAGTCTTCTGACAAATATGAGATGGATAGCAGTGACGGGTCCAAGGCAACCTGCGGAACTAATGAAACCACTTTAACTTTTACTATTGGAGACATTAAAACCAAGACCGTTGTTGTTTATCCAAGAACAGCAACTTGCCTAACAGCTGCTTCGGTCGTAACTCTTTTAGGTGGTGGAGGGGGTTCTTCTAATTCTCAGACACAGCAACAGCAGCAGAGTCAAGAGCAAACTCAAGTAGGAGATGCCTTGAGAGCCAAGATTGCCGAGCTTCTTGCCCAGATTGCAAGTTTACAGGCTCAATTAGGCATTACAACCGGCGGTTCTCAAGCAACGGTAGCTCCGTTTGGCGCTGATTTGGTTTATGGTTTGAAGAAAAATAGCGAAGCAAAAAGATTGCAGGAATTCCTAATTTCAAAGGGCTATCTAAAGGCAGGGTTAAATACAGGTAACTTTCTTAGCCAAACAATGGCGGCAGTTAAAGCATATCAGAAAGCGAAAGGCATTAGGCAAACCGGCAATGCCGGGCCTTTAACAAGGGCTGCTATTAATGCTGATCTGGGCATTAAATAAATGATTTCCCTTTGTATTTTTATTTAAATCCTCCGTTAGTAAGAGAGGAAGTGTTTTGTTTACTCTTAAATATTAATTATAGTTGGACAGGGGGAAGCGAGACGCATTTTGCTTTAGGCATTGTTCTCTCGGCCTTAAATCTCAAATTTTTTGTAAAAAAATACGCCCCTATCAATAAATACGGTTTGTATCCTTGAATAGGGGGGTACGGGCGTAGCTCACCCTTTAGTTTGTTTTTCCACAGAAAGAAGGCGGTTCGTCATCTTGCCTTGTAGACTACGTGGGAGAACAAGCTATCAACATCATGCACATCTTTGGTTCTGTCAGCGATTACGGTTGCGGTCAAGGAAAAAGAAAAACCTGATTCTTTTCTTTTGACGGCATCCGCATTAAGTAAATGTTTCATAATTCCATCCTCCATCGTTAGTCGGATCTTGATTAACAGCTCTGTTCACAACAGCTTAGGCTGATAGCCTGATAAAAAATAATTGGTTAGTTACGCCTATTGAAACATCTCAGTGCACAACTCGAAAGTTTGGGTTTGTTGTTAATTTACTGGTAACACAACAGAATGTAATTCCATCATAAGCTCAAAAAATACCGGCGTCAATTTTTGGCTGTGCATAACTTTTATAAACAAAAAAACGCCGTAATGTCGGCTTTAAATTAGAACAGCTACCGTCTGGTGAGATAGGTAGCTTTGGTAAGATATTTTTGGAAGGATTTTTTTGAAAAAGAACGGGGGGTTGGGGAATGAACTGATGCCACTCCCCGATTAGAATAAACTATTTTGCGCTTCAGTTGCTATCATTTTTATCACCACTTCGGATTATAATTATGTAGTGAAAATATGGCCAACAACATCCACGCTTAATCTGTGTGTCTTCATCTGGTAGGAGGTTTCAGCCGCTAATACAGGTGGAGCGACATAAACCAGGGATTGCACTTCGGCAGGGGTTGAGTCGTTAACCATCTCGGCAGCCTGCAGAGATGGCGGGGAAGAAGCATAAACCAGCATGTGATCCGGAGTCTTTTCGGTATAAACAGCGTAAAGCAGAGGATCCGAGGTCATAAACTCTTCAGCAGTGTAAACCTGTGATGGGGGCGAAATCTTGACCGCCACCATCATTATTTTACTGGTTATAGACCCCTTGTCTAATACCATGTCGTCATTCTTGATGCGGGAAACCACCTCACTAGCCACAGCCAAATGATTTGTTAGACCCTTAGATCTCAATAACGCTAGAGCGGAACCTGTTTTCACCAACAACTGTTTATCCATGGAAACTACTATTACCATTGGAATTTTCGATGCATCCTGTTTTTCGTAAGGTGTCCACTGTTCAATAGCTTTAACGACCATCAACTTGTGAGGAGAGATGTTTGCCATTACTACATCAATCTTTAAACCGGAGAAAGCCACGTCAATTGGTGGTGAAACAACCTTGTTACCCACCGTCAATATTGCGTTTGAATCCTGTGAAATCTGTGTCGGTGTCGTTTGCTGTACTGCCATTGTCATCGTTGTGGCTGTTAGCATGAACACCATCAAGAACGCTAAAAGAAATTTGAACCTTAACATTTTACATCCTCCTATAGATGTGTGTAGACCTTTAATAGGTCATTTGAGAGAACGATATGGAGCAATGCTCCGCTAAGAAACTTTCTTGAGCCTCGCGCTCATTATTTCTATTTTCCGCTTAAATATTTGATTGTCAACATAAAAAACTGTGAATAACTTTGAGCTTTGACTTAGTAGGACGAGGACCCAGCACCTATTTTATGAGGATTGCCCTCATAAAATAGGTGCTGGGTTGTGCTCTTTTCGTATGCTATAATAAGCATACAAAGGTCTTTTGATTTTTTAAACCAATTTATTTTTATAACTATGACTTGTGGATGTTGCGGTTGTTGCGGGACCGTTAAGAAAACCGCTAAAAAAGTGCCTGCCAAAAAACCCAAAAAGAAAAAATAACTTATGACCAAGATTAACGAGATATATAAATGCAATATGTGTGGCAATATGGTGGAAATGGTTCATGCTG
>JAQTPV010000031.1 GCA_028712605.1 Minisyncoccota bacterium
CCCAGTGCTTTCCTTGCCGCGCATTATGGCTTGCATTTTCCAGGCCATCCTTAGAATCGTATTGAATTTATACTTTTTGTTAGCCAATAATTCACAGCAGGTGTTTTGGCTCCATTTAGTGAGGTTATCTTGATTAATGGTTTTGTCAGCCAGTGCAAAAGCCACGGCTAAACCAGAGCACAAAGCCCCCGTTGAGCCACTGCCGCCAAAAGGAACTTCAGAAAACAAGTGAATTTTAACCGCCTCCCCGGCAGGCAATTTAATATTCTGGTTTAAAAAATTGGTTAATCTGCCTTGGGTTAAATGGTCGTATTGATCTTTAACGAACCTCCTTTCTTTTTGGGAAAAAGATTTATTTTCGCTGTTGAATGCTATCTTATTGTTGCCCTGGTGTTGTGAATAAAACTCCAAGCCAACATAAAGCCTAAGAGGTAATTTTTGAAGCGTCATCATACCTCCGAAATAACCAACATACTCCCCGCTCCAGGTGAAAAAATGCGGGGACGAAACCACTATCTGACACCTAGAAAAAAACTCCCGGTAAGCTTCCGGAAATTTGTTTTTTAAAGCCAAACTGTTAAATGGTTCTCTGGCTTTCATAGAAAGCTTATTTTAATAAGGATTCCGCTATGGCTTCACCGAACTTTCTGGCTTGAGAGGGCCCAGCAGCGGTAATAATGTTTTCATCAATTACTAAGGGTTCTTCTTTGTAATCCACCCCGGCCTCTTTTAAAATGTTAACAGCGTGTTTATCCATTGGGCTTGACCAAACAGTAGCCTTTTTATTTTTTAAAACGCCGGCCTTAGCTAAAAGCGCTGGGGCAATACAAATGGCCGCTAAGATGTTGCCGCCTTCAACTGATTCTTTGGCTAATTTTTGAAAGTCTTTATTATTTAATTGATCGGCCATGCCAGAGCCTCCAATAAAGACTAAACCGTCAAAATCTTTCGTTTTAACTTCGCTCACCGCCAAATCTACGTCCACTACTCCTCCGAAAATACCCAAAGCCTCACCTTTCTTTAAGCTGATGGTTGAAACTGCAAGGCCGGCTTTTTCCAGGACGCTTTTAGTCACAAAGTACTCCTCATCTTGGAAATCCTGCTGGGCAATCACCAGGCCTATTTTTTTTATATTTTTATTCATGATTGTCTAAACGGCTCCTCCAGTATGTTTCTTTATTAAGGTTATGTTCAGCTAAGGTTTTACTAAAAACCATTTTCCCATCGGGTTTGGACATATAATACCAGTAAGCCGTTTTTTTGTAATCAATGGCTGCCTTAATGCTATCTACCCCCGGGTTGCAAATCGGGCCCTCTGGCAACCCTTTATATTTATAAGTGTTATACGGCGAGCTTGTGGCTAAGTCTTTTAGGGTTAATTCCATACTATACCTTCCAGTCACATAGGTCAAAGTGGCATCAACTTGCAAAGGCCAATCTTGTTCTATCCTTTTCCATAAAATGCCAGCTACGATTTGTTTGTCTGGATAAAGCATAGCCTCTTTCTCTAAAATAGAGGCCATGGTAATTATTTCAAAGTAGGTTTTTTGTTGGCTATCTATTTTTTGTCTTAATTCTTGAGTAAATTTCCGGTCAAAATTGCCTAAAGCCTTCAGGACAATCTCTTCCGCTGAATCGTCGTACCTTATATCGTAAGTGTCAGGGAAGATGTAGCCTTCTAACCCTTGGCTTTTCGGCTTATCGCTTAGAAATTGAAATCTATCAGAAAAGTCTTCTGTTATGGTGGTGGTGATAAAATCATCAGCGCCAAGTAATTCCTTTTCTTTTAATTGTGCCGCTATATCTTTGATGGTAGCACCCTCCAGTATTCTGATTTTTTCTTTGAGGAACTCCCCCCGGGCCATTTTATCTAAAGTTTCAGCTACGCTGAATGAAGGTGAAAGCTCGTATTTACCGGGCTGTATTTTTCTGTACTTGCCGGTGGTTAGGCCGTAAATTTCAAAAAATAGTCTTGACTTAATTAATTTGCTATCCTCCAAGTGCTTGGCTATCCCTAAAAAGCCTTCCCCTTTAGTGATCAAAAATTCGTGGCTTTGAAAAATGGTCTGTTGGGCTAGATAAACACCTTGCCAAAGCCAAAGGCCGATCAATATTAAAAGAAAAAATACTGCCACTTCAGCCAAAAACCTCACTCTTTTGTTAAGTTTTTGCATAGCTAACTTAATTTTTTACCAAAGACGATTTTTGGATAATCAAACGATAAATTCCTTCCAAGAAATCACCTCCGGCATAACCAATGATGAAGCTTAAGGCTGGAGTAAAAGAACCGTTAAAGGTTAAGCCTACTTCTTTTAAAGAAATTGAGCTCATTAATCCGATGATGCCAGAGATGAAAGACATCGCTAAAAAGTATTTTAAATCAAAGGGTACTTGCTTGTAAGATAGCTGGTGCTTTAAAAAACCAACTAACCCCCTCACCACTCCGCCAAAAAACCCTGCTAAAAGCAAGGCGAAATAAAAATAAATCATATAAAATTATCTAAAGGTGCCCTTGAAAAACAAAAATAGGGCGATAATAAAACAAACTAAAACTACTATAACGTCAATAATTTTAGTAACAGCCGACATATAATTATCTATTTAATCTTATTATTTCTATGATACCCTTTTGCTAATTTTTTGACAAGTTTTTTGTATATGAAAATCCCCACGACCTAAGCCGTGGGGATTAGAATTTATATACGTTTCACCCCCAGTAATAAAATGGGCTATGGATAGAATAATCTCTTTCACGGGGAGTATTTTTAACCGACATACTCCCTTCGGGCAAAGAAACATATTTTACCTCTCCCTGGTCGGGCTGTTGGGAGCAGAAACATACAAAATCGCAACTCTCGCACTCTTTGCAGCTTGTCTTTAGTGGTTCTGGCAAAATTGATCACCTCCGGTCATCGTTTAGTTGGGACGAATTAAAAATATAAAAGATCTAAAGCTATTGGAATAGCTCATAGCTTATTATTTCTTTCATTCCTTTTCTTATTTTCTGCTTAGGCTCATCGGCCGGGTAGCCCAAGGGTAAAATCGTTACTACCTTATATTGCTCTGGAATATTTAAAATTTCCTTTATCTTATCTTGATTAAAAGTGCCAATCCAGCAAGTCCCTAACCCTTCTTCTGTGGCCTGCAAGGTCATATGGTTAACGGCAATGGCTAAATCAACTATGTAAGCAGGTATTTCACAGGGCATTATATAATCTGGATTGGTGGCCACAGGCACAATAATCATAGGCGCATCAGCAATAAACATTTGTTCATTAGCCGCTTTAGCTATTTGGTTTCGTTGTGCCTGGTCACGGATTACCACAAACTTCCAATTTTGTAAATTTTTAGCTGAAGGCGCCAAACGGGCGGCCTCCAAAACTTTCTGTAATTTTTCGTCTTCCACCCCCCTGTTTTGATAGGCTCTGACACTTCTTCTTTTTTGTATGGCTTCAAAAACTTCCATAATCAAATGGCCAATTCCATTAGATTAATCCTTTGCACTGCAGAATTGGCAGGGCGTTTAATATTTTATCATCTATCTTCATTTTCCCCTGTAACTCCAACAAGAAGCTGGTAAGCTGGTCTAGGGGTACGGTCATAACCTCTATCTCTTCTCCTTCACTATCCTCGGGTTTGCCTTGAAACTGAACATCGGGAGCAAAAAAATAGATATATTCAGAATTAGTCAGGCCTGGAGCTCCCATGCTGGAAAAAATAGGGATGACTTCCTTAGCCTGATAGCCAGTTTCCTCCAATAGCTCCCTTTTAGCTGCCTCCTCTTCTGATTCATCAGGCCTATCGGTTAAACCAGCTGGTAATTCCAGCACTGGACATTCACAGGTTAAGCGATAATTACTTTCTAAAACCACCTCTTTATCTTTTGTTACAGCAAAAATGATAACTATTCTTTTATATAGCCCCTTTCTTTCCACCGCTTCCCATAATCCTTCCTTGCCACTTTTGGTTTTAAAATATTTTTTAACAACCCGAACAAACTTTCCCTCCCAAGCCAGCTCTTTTTTAACAATTTCCATAAAGCCCTAATCGCCTTTTTGACGAAAAATTAAATAAGAATAAACAACTGGCGCTAAAGACGCCCCAAGTATAATAATTATAAATGCCCAAAAATTAGACGGGACTGGTAAAAATACGGCCAACATAGCCAGCAGGCCACCCAAAACAAATATTTTGCTGGCCCATTGATGGGTTTTATCCCAATTTTTTTCAGAGTGTAGGGCCCACGGTGTTCTGATGCCAAAAAAGTAGTTTTGTTTAACTTTGGGCAAGGCGAATCCTAAAACAATCATCAGTAAACTGATAAGGATTATCAGGGGCGGGCCTGGATTGATATTAAATCCCCAGCCAGCTAAAAAGGTCAAAACAAAAATAAGCCCTAAGAGCACCATTAACCATAATCTGATTATATAATAAGCCCCTTCAAAACTTGGATAATTCTTTTTTAGGGGGTCAATCTTTGGGAAAAGCATCATTAAAAAGTAAAACCCTATGGCCATTAGGGGAAAGAACAAAACCACAAAGGTTTTAGAACCCCAGCCATCTATTTGGCCTGCGGCATTCCAGTGCACTGGAAATTTACTGGGGGCGCATGGCGCTTTATAAATAGCCACCGCTAAAATGACGATGAGAAACAAGATGAAGAGGAGCAAAAACTCCCGTAATATTTTTTTAAACATAGGCGGGTCTGCCAGGAGTCGAACCCGGAACAGCGGTTTTGGAGACCGCAGTTATGCCATTTAACTACAGACCCAGTGAATAGCCAAAAATCGTGCACTATTACTTAATTTATTCATTTCAAAGCACATCTAGAGATTATTTTTTCGCTTCCTTATGCGTGGTGTGTTTTCGGCAAGTAGAACAGTGCTTTTTCAAAGATAATTTACCCTCAACATTTTTAGTTTTGTGAGTAAAATAATTCACTTCTTTGCAAGATTCACACTGCATCTTGGCCATTGTTTGTTTTTTCTTCTTTGCCATACCCAGTATGAGAATTTCGAATGAATTTTTAAATTAATTTTAAAAATTCCCGAAGTCTTAATTTAATAAATCTGCGACCTTGGGTAGTTTTTAAGTACCCCTCCCTCCTTTTTGCATCTTGATAATTTAAGCAGGCTTCTGCATAAATTAGTTTAAAGGGAGTTCTGCCCTTTGTGGAAAAATTCATTTTGGCATAATTTTTACTATCTTTTCTGGAGCCGATGCGCGGATTTGAACCGCGGGCCTTCCCCTTACCATGGGGATGCTCTGGCCAACTGAGCTACATCGGCATTGAAGCGAGTGAGCCTGAATTATAACTGTGGGTAGGGAGGGACTCGAACCCCCGTAGGCTAGAAGCCGACAGATTTACAGTCTGTTCCGTTTGACCGCTCCGGCACCTACCCAATACAATTAATTTAACAAAAAATAAGGCTTTATTCAATAACCTTACTGTGCCCCTTTCTCCACTTTTCTATTTTTTGGTGGTTGCCCGAAAGCAGAACCTTAGGCGTTCTCCATTTTTGGCCACCCTTGGTTTCAAAAACTTCTGGCCTGGTATATTGTGGATATTCCACAAAGCCCTTTTCTGGAGTAATCCTCTCCCCTATTAAGGATTCAGAATTGCCCACCACGCCCTTAAGGAGGCGAGCCACGCTTTCCACCACAATTAACCCAGCTAAATCCCCTCCCATCATCACAAAATCGCCAATAGAAACTTTTTCATCAACCAATTTATTAATTCTTTCGTCAGCGCCTTCGTATCGGCCGCAGATTAAAATTAGCTGGTCTAACTTGGCCCAATCCGTAGCCATTTTTTGATTAAACTTTTTACCTCTGGGGGTGAATAAAACAACCTTGGTTTTGTTTGACTTTTTGGCCTTCAGTTTTCTGACGGCTTTATAAATAGGCTCAATTTTCAAAACCATTCCCCTGCCCCCGCCAAACGGTTTATCGTCCACTGTTTTATGTTTATCAAAGGCAAAATCGCGCAGGTTATGCACTCCGATTTTAATAATTTTGTTCTTTTGCGCCCGAGACAGTATGGACTGCTCAAAATAAAAGTTAAAAATCTCGGGGAATAGCGTGATGATATCAAAACGCATATATAAGATTAAGCTAACATAAATTTTTTGAAACGAAAACCCCGTCCGCTTAGCATACAATTAATTATCATATGCTTAGCGGACGGGGCAGAAAGATTAAATTTAAATGTTTAAATCCTCCAAATCACTTTTCTTGTCTTCTCTGCGGCTGCGGCCTCCTGCTGGCTCGTCAATTTTTAAATTGACCCGAGCGTGATTCTTTAATCCGACGATGCGAACTAAGTTTCTAATCGCTCTGGCAGTTGAGCCAGCCTTGCCAATCACCTGGCCCATGTCTTCAGGATTAACCTTTAGAGTGAGCAAAACGCCCATCTCGTCCACTTTGCGGTCAATCTTGACATCGCCTGGGTGATCAACTAAAGACTTAATCACAAACTCTAAAAATTCCTTATCTTGTTCTTGTGCCATATATTTGCAATTCTGTTAATCTATTATTCAGTAGCTCGACCTTTCGCCCTATTCATATCAAGGCTTAATCCGCGCTACATCTTTCAATTTCAATTATTATTGTAAACTCTACTAAAATCAATGTCAACCCTGTTAAATATTTTAATAAATTTTTTTGATAGAGGGGACGACAAAATGATTTTCATCGCCCGCCCCTACCTATGTTCCGCTATCTCTTTGGGGTTTTCTCCCACTTTATATCCCAGTGGTATTCCTGGATCGTGAAGATCCCAGAGAAAAAATGATATCCGCAAAAAAGAACTATTACTGCCAATGAGAAGTTATTTATGAATTCCATCATGACTTATCTCACCTCCTTGGACTAAAAAATAGTAAATGCTACCCCATTAAATTTAGCGGAAGTTTCGCAATAACAAACTTACTGCGAAACTTCCGCTACCAACAATATCCTTGTTGGCCTCCCTATTTAATTTAAATATACCGCTAAAACAATTGTGTTTACAGTATAGCATATTTCTGGCTTTGTGTCAAGAGCTCAAGACACCAAAAAAGCCAATTGGAAAATTGGCTTTCGTAACAGGCTATTAGGTTAAAATTAGGCCTCTGGTTGAGCCTCTGGCTCGGGTTTTGGTTCAACTGGTGCCTCCACGGCATTTTCAGCCTCAACGGGCTTAGCAACCGGAGCCACCTTGGCTTCTTCAGCAGTCTTTTTGGGCTTCTTGTGCACTGGCTTCTTTTTGGCCTCAAGAACCCCATCCTTTACCAGCAAATTATGCACTGTATCAGAAGCTTGAGCGCCCACGCTTAGCCAGTACTTAATACGTTCGGCTTTTAACTGGTGCTCCTTGGTTTTGGGGTTAAAAAACCCAAGAATTTCCACAAACCGGCCAGCCCGTGGCGGATTTCGTTTGTCAGTTACCACCACCCTGAAAAAGGGTTGGTTGGTTTTGCCTGTTCTAATAAATCTTATAGTTAACATAAAGTTTAATTTTTATTAAATAATCTTAGTCGTCCCACCCTTTTAATTCAAGGGCTTTTCTAGCAGCCGCTTCCTCGCCTTCTTGTTTTGAGGAGCCTTCGCCTTCAGCCACCAGCTCCTTGTCCAAAAATACCCCAATCACAAAGCTTTTAGCGTGGTCTGGGCCCCATTCTTTCAAAACCTTGTAAGATGGGGTTATTTTTACCTTTTCTTGAGATTGCTCTTGAAAATATGATTTAGCGTCCCTGTGTAAGCCCTCCTTCAAAATAGTGGGCAGCTCCTTGATTAAATACTCTCCCACGAACTTTTGGCACTCTTCAAAACCTAAGTCAAGATATAATGATCCCAAAAAGGCCTCAAAAGCATTGGCTAAGATATACTGCCTGGCCTTACCAGTGTCTTTAGTTTCCCCCCGGCTTAATAGCAAGAAATCTTCAAGACCCAGTTCCTTAGCTATCCTAGATAGTGTTTGAGCATTCACTAAGGCCGCCCGCCAATTGGTTAACTCACCCTCTGGATTGCGATAGTTTTTATACAAATGTTCAGTTACCACTAATTCTAAGACAGCATCCCCCAAGAACTCTAATCTTTCGTTGTGGTTTAAATAGAAATCGGGATTTTCGTTTAGATAAGAACGGTGGACAAAGGCTTGAATTAACAAGTCTTTATTTTTAAATTTAATATTTAATTTTTTTTCTAACGCTTCAAACTCCTGCACAAATTATAAAACCAAAAGCATGGAACATGAAACATTATTTAAAGTTTCAAGTTTCAGGCTTCAGGTTGTGGTTCTATTGGCTGGGGCGGCTGTAACTCTTTATAAACCGTTCCCAAAACCCCATTAACAAACTTACCGGAGCTGGCCCCGCCAAAGTTCTTGGCTAACTCAATGGCTTCATTAATGGCTACCTTAGGAGGAACTTCGTCTTTGTTCGCATACAAAAGCTCAAATAACCCCATCCTTAAAACATTACGGTCAACCAAGCTTAACTGGTTAATTGGCCTCTCGGGAGCTGAACTATGAATAATTTTATCCAGCCTCTCTAAATTATCAAATACGCCCTTCACTAATGAACGAGCAAAATCCCTTTCGTCAAAAACCCCGCCAAAAGTATCCAAATTGCGATCAATGATTTTCATTAAATCGTTTTGACGATTGTAAAAATCCCATTCGTATAACGATTGTAAGGCTATTGAACGAGCTAGATGACGTGAAGCCATAGTGTTTAGAATTTTTGCTTAGACAACTGTTCCATAGTCATTGGCTTTTGCTCCTTTTCTTCCTTCTGGGCCTCTTGGATTTGCTTTTCTCTCTGTTTTCTTTCCTTCTTTTCCAATTTAGCTAAAACATTAATCACCTCCACCCCTTTATAATAACCGCAATTTTTGCACACTACGTGAGATAAAATAAGAGCCTTGCAGTGAGGGCAAGGTATTAAATTTCTTTCTTCAATATAAAGATGCATTCTCCTTCTGTTCCGTCTTGATTTTGTATGCTTTTGTTTCGGTACACCTCCCATAATGTTTAAATTTAGTTTTTGGGATAACTTCTTTTTTAATGTATTAGTAAATACAAAATCGAATTCTCCCCGTTTTGGAAAAACAGCGAGCCCGTTAGGGCGAGCGTTAGAAACCGAAGGTTTCTAAAAGAGGGGGGTCGGGGGGAATTCTGTGAGCGCATTTTGTATGCTTTTGCTTAGGAACTCC
>JAQTPV010000032.1 GCA_028712605.1 Minisyncoccota bacterium
CCGCTGGAGCCATGGGCTTTGGCGATACTCAACAGCATGACCAGTGCCCCAAGTGCAAGGTTTCTTTGATTAAAAGCGAAGGCTGTAAAAAGTGCCCGCAATGTGGCTGGGGAGTTTGTACTGGTTAAAATTTATTATTTAAAAAATAAAAGCAGGGGGTTTGCCCCTGTTTTTATTTGACAAGAATGAAGAGATATTTTATGAATAACTATAGACCATAGAGGTCTTTTTTAGTTCTTATAATGGTTTTTATAATGAGATTTATTCTTTAATGGTTAATATAGAAGGAGATTAAAAGATGAGAAAAGAGTGGACGATTTTTGATCTTCGCTCAAGCGAAACGTCGCCGAGTATCAAGAAAATAGCTAAGGTCTTGGCTAAGGCGTTCCAGGATTACCCTTTCTCTAAATATGTTTTCCCCAATGGAAAACTAAGAAAGGAAATCTTGCCAGCCTATTTCGCCGCTTTCGTTAGATACTTCAATCTCTGTAGCGGAATGATTTCCATAGAGGAAAATTTCTGGGGGGCGGCCCTCTGGTTTAAGGGGCCAGAAGAGGGAGGCTGGCTAAAATTCTATTGGCGAATATTTCGCTGTGGGATGTTGCCAGTTTTTTTCAGGGCTGGCTGGGGGTCTTTGATACGATGGGTACGCGCTATGAAGATTGATGAAAAAGCTCATAGTGTCTGTGTTGATCAGGGCTTAATTCCGAGTCAGCATAACAGCATCGGCCTATTAGCCGTGGACCCTAAGGAACGAGGCAATAGGTTGGGTGTTGCGCTGATGAAGTATATTATTGAGGAGCCCGAGAGCGTCGCAATCTATTTGGAAACTCATGAGGAAGCCAATGTAACTTTCTACAAAAAATTTGGCTTCCAAGTAGTTAAGATATCTCATAGTCCAGTCGGTAAGGTCTGGAGTATGGTGAGATATTCCTAAAATGATGGGGGCGACAATTTATGCTAAAGCATTATTTTGTCTCCTCCATCAAAAGTTAATTATTTAATCCTTGTTGTTGAGAGGATTTTTTTGTTGCTCCGCGGCATTTGTAATGGTAAAATCATATTATATGATTTATGTTTTAACCGGCGATGGCAAAGGGAAAACCACAAGCGCTATTGGCATGGGAATTCGGGCAGTAGGGGCTGGGAAAAAGGTTTTAATGGTACAATTTTTAAAATCTGGCGGCTATTGCGAGGATAAAACTATTGAAGATGTAAATAATTTTGACTTGCAGAGCTTTGGCCAGACGTGTTTTGTGGTGCCAGAGCAGGTGCTTTTGGAAAACCCAAAGTTAAAAAAACAAGGCGTTCGGGCTATTTCTGAAAAAGATTTTGTTTTAGCTCAACAAGGATTTGCTTTAGCTGAAGAAGCCATAACAAGCGGTCAATATAATTTTTTAATTCTTGATGAAATCAACATCGCTTTAAAATATAAGTTACTTGATCAAAAAAAGGTTATTAGCTTCTTGAGAAAATATGGCCAAAAGTCCGATGTTGTTTTAACCGGCCGCTATGCTCCAAAAGAAATTATTAAATTGGCCGATTTGGTGACAGAAATGAAGCCAATTAAGCACCCTTATCAAAAAGGAATTCAGCAAAGGCGAGGAGTGGAATTTTAAATCAGCGTTCTTTTTTGTTTTATTAACCGTTATAATGTTATTAACGAGATAGGGCATAGATTTTTCTATAATCCTATCTTCTAATTTTTATCGGTAGGGCGGGGATGAACCGCCCGAAGTATAATATTTTTCCTTGACGATTGACAGGATACCACGCCTGTCAAGGCGTGGAGGATGTCTTTATATGAATTTTGTTATAGATACTAAAAGGGCTTTAATCATTGTAGCCGTAGCTGTGGTTTTAGCCCTTGGGACAGTGATGGTGCTTAATCAGTTTTACCCTAATATCTATTTCCCCGCCTTGCCTTTGAGTTGGCGGCCATTTACTACTCCCGCTAATATTTCAGAGATGAAAGGCTTTGCTTCCGAAGAAGAATTTAAGGCCTATTTGCATGAAGCTCAAGCTAATCCCAGCGGAGCCAATTATTCAGGCTTGGGTATGGGCTTGAGAGAAGATACAGCGATTACTGCGGCCCCAAAAGCGGCAGAAGGAACTGGGGTAACAGCCCAAAGTGCGCCCGATAGGGTGTCTGGCACCAATGTTCAGGTATTAGGTATTGATGAGCCTGATATCGTTAAAACTGACGGCCAACAAATTTATTTTTCTAAAAACCCAGTTTATTATTGGGGAGAGCCAAGAATTATGTCTTCCGTAGAAGGGGGGTCTGCCATTATGCCTCCCAAAAATTACGACGGCGCTATTAAAATTATTAAGGCCCTTCCGGCCACCGAGCTTAGCGTTATTGGTAAGATTGATCAGCAGGGTGAAATGCTTTTATCCGGCAATAACTTGGTGGTTTTCAGCGGAGAAAAAATTGTTGGTTACGATGTTTCTGACCCTAAAAACCCAACTCAAAAATGGTCTTTTAAATTAGACTATCGCGATTATTTAATTACCTCTCGTTTAAAGGATGGAAAGCTTTACTTGGTGCTTCGGAATGACGTTAATCAAGCCAAGCCTTGTCCTCTAAAACCTATTATCCTTGAGAATGGAACATTTGAAATAAAATGCCAGGATATTTACCATCCAACTGCATCGGTCCCTATTGATAGCACCTTTACAGTTTTAATGGTTGATCCCTCAACAGGTCAGATTGCCAACAGCATTTCTTTTGTGGGCAGCTCCGGCCAGTCTGTTATTTATATGTCTGGCGATAATCTTTACCTAACCTATTCTTACAATGACGATTTAATTAAGTTTTACTATAATTTTTTGAGCGCTAAGGCTCATGATATTGTTCCATTATGGATGTTAACTAAGCTGCAAAAGCTGATGGATTATGATTTGAGCTTTGAGGCTAAGATGACCGAGTTTAGTATGATCATGAATAATTTCCAGAATTCTTTAAACGAGGATGAACAGCTGAAGGTAAGCAATGAATTAGTTAATCGCTTTACTGATTACCAAAAGGAGCACCAGCGGGAATTAGAAAAAACCGGCATTGCTAAAATTAGTCTAGCCAGTCTTAAGGTGGCAGCCGTTGGCAATGTGCCAGGTCATCCGTTAAATCAATTTTCTCTGGATGAATATGATGGTCATTTAAGGATTGCTGTCACTGTTGGCGGGCGAGGATTTGGTTGGGGGTATTTTTGGAGCAGCCAAAATGAAAGCGTTAATGATGTTTATGTTTTAAATGCCGGTATGAAAGCGGTGGGATCGGTATTGGGATTGGGCCAGGGGGAAAAAATTTATTCGGCTAGATTTTTAGGCAATCAGGGTTACGTGGTAACCTTTAAAGAAACTGATCCATTTTATGTTTTGGATTTATCCGATCCGCAAAAGCCAGTTCAAACGGGTGAGTTAAAGATTCCAGGTTATTCTGCGTACCTGCATCCTTTAGCTGATAATCGTATTTTGGGCGTTGGCAAAGAGGGTCAGCAAGTGAAGCTTTCCCTGTTTGATGTTAAAGATCCGTCAAATTCAAAAGAGATTGCTAAATATACTTTAGATGAGTATTGGTCAGAAATTCTCAATACCCACCATGCCTTTTTGCAGGACGCTAAAAATCAGGTATTCTTTATGCCGGGTAGCAAGGGCGGTTACGTCTTTTCATACAAAGACGACCAATTAAGTTTAGCGAAGGCGGTTAGTGGCGTTCAGGCTAAGAGAGCCCTTTACATTAACGATTATTTGTATATTATTGGAGACAACCAAATTATAGTGCTAAATGAAAAAAGCTGGGAGAAGGTTAAGGAACTGGAATTGTAAATTTTTTGATTCTTAACTTTAAGCGGGCTCCCGAAAAGGGAGCCCTATTGGTATGAAGCAGATTAATCCTCAAATCATTAAAAGCATCAAAGAGATTTTAAGGCTCGGAGGTGTCGGAGTCTTACCCACTGATACCTTGTATGGATTAGTGGGGCCGGCTTTGGATAAAAAAGCGGTTTTGAGAATCTATAAACTGAAAAAGAGGAGCCCTCAAAAACCATTTATCATTTTAATTGCCGGACTTAATAGTTTGGAAAGTTTTGGTGCTATCCTAGATTCAAAAACTAGGGCGATTTTGAGGCAGGTTTGGCCTAACCCGATTAGCGTTATTTTGCAGTGTCCCAACTTGCCCAAGGAACTGTTCTATATGTGTCCCATTAATCAAACTTTGGCTTTCCGCTGTCCTAAGGAAAAATGGCTCCATAATCTATTGAAACAAACAGGACCTTTAGTGGCACCTAGCGCTAATTCCGAAGGTGCTGCGCCAGCTGAAACTATTGCTCAAGCTAAAGTCTATTTTTCTGATCAAGTTGACTTTTATTTAGACGTTGGGACGATTAAAGGCGAGCCGTCAACCTTAATTGCAATCAGGGACGGAAATGTTATCATAGAAAGGCAAGGACAGGTAAAAGTTGAAAAAATTTATGGCTAAAAAAATAGTTTTAACAACCATTTTAATCATAGTGGCTATTGGAATTGTTATTTTGGCCATTCGTTTTTTGAGTGGGCCCGAGGACACATGGCTTTGTCAAGGTGGGATTTGGATCAAGCATGGCAATCCTAAAGAGCCAATGCCATCAGTAATTTGCGGGCCAGTTAGTCTGAACGATAATCACGATACTGCTGCTTCCACAGAGCCAAACAGCACCTCTTCAGCTACTTCCTCTTTAAGCAACAAGAGCGGCAGTATTATAGTGGAGTACCCTAAGCCGAATCAAGAAGTTGCTATTCCTTTTTCTATTAAAGGCAAATCTAGTACCTTTGAGGGTAATGTGCTTTTTGAGATTAAAGATAAAGACGGCCAGAGCTTAATTAAGGGCTGTTTTATGGGTGGATCAATGGGCGAGGCTCCCTTTGAGAAGATGGTTGAATATCTAAATCAAGAGCCCGGAAGTTCTGATGTTGTGTTGGAAGTATCCGACGAAAGTGCTAAGGACGGGACTTTGGATTCAGTTGCAATTCCTCTAAAATTAACCAACGAAAAATTTACTGTGGTTAAATTATATTTCAGCGCCCAAGAAAACGGAGGCGATTGTAAATACGTTACGCCGATGGAAATCGTTGTCCCTAGGGTTTCTAAAATTGCCACTCAAGCTATGAGTCTATTACTCGGCGGCGTGCCTTGTGGCAGGACTGACATTTTCAGCAATATCAATTATGGCACTAAAGTGCAAAAGCTGACCATTGCTGATGGGGTGGCTCGGATTGATTTTAATGAGAAATTAGAAGAAGGTGTGGGCGGGTCCTGCAAGGTGGCAGCCATTAGAGCCCAAATCACCGAAACGCTCAAGCAATTTTATTCTGTGGAACAAGTAATTATTTCTATCAACGGCCGGACCGAAGATATTTTGCAGCCTTAATATGCTTCACCCAGAACAATTTTTGCCCGCTATTACCACAACTGATGGTGGGTCAGATTGGAGAGAGAAGATAAAAGAAATTGATGAATTGGGCTTGAAAAAAGTGGCGCTTTTCCCTACATGCTTAAGGAAGCGAGAGCGGGAGGAAATGTTCAGTTTGTTGTCTAAGACTAGCCTCAAGGAAATTCCCTTTGCCCATATTAGAACAGATATGGATTATAGTGAATTAGATTGGCTGATTGATAAATACCAAACCAAGGTTTTTAATTTTCATTCTTCCCAAGAACACAGGCATTTTTTTGATTACACGCCCTATAAGGGGATGCTTTATTTAGAAAATATTTATTCAGCTAATTTTACAGAGGCAGAAATCAAGCAATGGGCTGGAATTTGTTTAGATTTTTCGCATTGGGAAAATCATCGCCTGAAAGGTGAACCCCAATTTGAGTTTATTAGTGAAATGCTGAAGAAATATCCTTTAGGCTGTAACCATATTAGTGCCATCGTGAGGGAGCCCTTTATTGATAACAAAGGCATTTTGGTTTATGGGGTGCATCATTATTCAAAGCTCTCGGAGTTTGATTATTTAAAAAATTATTCTTTAAATTATTTTTCTAATTTTGTAGCTATTGAGGTTGACAACCCGCTCAAAGAGCAGCTTAAGGCCATAGATTATATTATTAATCTGATGAATAATTAACCATGGAGAATGAAGCGCCAACCAACGGAACCTTGTGGATTTCTCACTCTGGTTTAGTTGATTTTAATATCTGCCCCAGGGCCTATTATCTAAAGCATCTTTATCGCAATCCAGCTACTGGTAATAAGATAAGGGTCACCAGCCCCTTTTTGACTTTAGGAACAGCCGTTCATTATGTTTTGGAGGGCTTGGCGGCCTTATCACCAGAGGACCGTTTTTTTATTCCCTTGGTTGAAAGATTGGAAAAGATTTGGCCGATTTTCAGGGGCAAAAAGGGCGGGTTTAGCTCATGGCAGCAGGAAAGGTTTTTTAAGAAAAGAGGCCTGGATATGTTGCAGAGGCTACAGGAGAATCCGCACTTAATGTTGAATCCAGTCTACCGTATTGAAAATACCCTACCCAAGCTTAAACTTTTTTCTAACCAAGACATTGTTTTAGTAGGCAGTATTGATTGGATTGAAAAGATGCCTGACGGGTCAGCTCATATCGTGGATTTTAAAACTAGTCAATCAGAAGAGTCAAGCGAGTCTTTGCAGTTACCCATCTACGTTCTATTGGCCCATTATCATTTAAAGGTGCCTATTGCCAAAACCAGTTATTGGTATTTAAATAAAAACGGCTCGGGCTTGAAGTCAGTTAACTTGAAGCCACAGGAACACTATATTAAACTACTGCAAGCCAAAGCCTTGCAAGTGAAGAAGGCGCTTGAAGAGGGCGCCATAGAAACCTGCTCGGGTAAATCCACTTGTGACTGCAATAAGTATGAGCAAGTTTTAGCTGGTGAGGCTGCGTATGTCGGCTGCGATACGGTAATGGGCCGAGACTTATTTTATCTTGGTTAAATTATGAAATTCGTTGCTGATTTACATATTCATTCTAAATACTCACGGGCTACTTCGCGTGAGATGGATTTGGTGTCTTTAGCTAAGGCTGCTCAAAGAAAGGGCATTAAAGTTTTAGCTACCGGTGATTTTACTCATCCCGTCTGGTTTCGTGAGCTAAAAACTAAATTAGAGCCCGCTGCCCTCGGGCTTTTTCAGTTACAGGGCGATAATTCCGGCACTTTGTTTATTTTATCTGCAGAAATAAGCTGCATTTATTCCAAGGGCGGTAAAGTGCGCCGGATTCACTTAGTAGTTTTAGCCCCTAGCCTAGAAGCCGTAGAAAAACTAAATGCTATTTTAAATCTGCGAGGTAATTTAAAGTCTGATGGCCGACCAATCTTAGGTTTGGATGCTCAAGAATTAACTAAAATAATTTTAAACACTAGTCCTGAATGTGTAGTGGTGCCAGCCCATATCTGGACGCCATGGTTTAGTCTGTTTGGGTCTAAATCCGGGTTTGACACCATTGAAGAATGCTTTGGCGACTATGCGCCTTATATTTTTGCTATGGAAACTGGCCTAAGTTCGGATCCGGCTATGAACTGGCGCTTGTCAGCCTTAGATAGGATTGCTTTAATCTCCAATAGCGATAGTCATAGCGCTGCTAAGCTGGGTAGAGAAGCCAATATCTTTGATACTGATTTAAGTTATCCGGCTATTGTTGAAGCCTTAAAAACTAAAAATCCCCGGAAATTTTTATACACCATTGAGTTTTTCCCTCAAGAGGGTAAGTACCATTATGATGGCCACCGAAGTTGTAAAATAAGTTTTTCTCCTCAAGAAACCAAAAAGCACCAAGGCATTTGCCCGGTTTGCAAAAGACCATTAACCATTGGCGTTCTAAATAGGGTTGATGAATTAGCTGACAGGCCAGAAGGGGAAAGGCCCCAGGGTGCCATTCCTTTTAAAAATCTTATCCCTTTGGGCGAGCTGATTGCTGAAGCTTTGGGTGTTGGAGTTTTATCCAAGGCCGTTAAAAGAGAATACGACAGCTTGGTTAACAAGTTTGGTAATGAGTTTGCTATTCTGTTGGAGATTGATATTGATGATTTAAAAAAGCAGACCCTGTCTGAAATAGCCGAAGCAATCTTTAGAATGAGGCAGGGTAAGGTGAAAGTGGAGGCTGGTTATGATGGTGAGTACGGTAAAATCAAGATTTTTTCTGACGAGGAGCGGCAATCTTTAAATGCTCAAAGGGCCCTGTTTTAGCTTGATAGCAGGCCTGTGAATAATTTCTGTATTGCCAAGCCTCATTGCTTTTGCTAAAATAACATAATCAACATTACGATAGAAAATCTTTAATCCTGTGGCATCTTTGCTTTACGGGAGAAAGGTCGGCTATCGTTGAGTCTTTAATTATTTTTTGATTAACAATTAATAATAAATTTAATTTTTAGTTTTTATTATGAAGAAAATTTTATCTTTTATTATTTTAAGTATTTTTGCTGTGGGCTTGGTGGGCCCAGTGGCAGTATCTGCCCAAACAACACCACCAGATAGCTGTAAGGTGGTGATACCAGTACCAAACCTTGGAACTGATAGTAAGTGCAAAACCGGCGAGACGATAAGCCAAGGCGATTATGGTTTTGGAATGTGCTGTTTTGTGCAAACAGTTGACAAAATCACCAACTGGGTCTTCTACATCATGACTGCCATCGCTGTTCTCTTGTTTGTCTACGGCGGCATTACCTATATGACTGCCATGGGTGAACCAGAAAAAGCAGGCAAGGGCAGCA
>JAQTPV010000002.1 GCA_028712605.1 Minisyncoccota bacterium
ATTTTCTCATCCAGATCCACCTCTTTTTCTTGGCATTTGGTTTTTAAAATGGCCAGCCTGGTTTCCACGTCCGGGTTGCTGATATCAGCAATCATACCACCTTCAAACCGAGACCTTAGCCTTTCTTCAAGGGCTGGGATTGCATTGGGCGGTCTGTCTGATGATAGAATAATTTGTTTTTGTTGTTGGTAAAGGGTATTGAAAATATGGAAAAATTCTTCTTGGGTTTTTTCTTTGCCGGCGAAGAATTGGACGTCGTCAATGATTAAAATATCAATTTTGCCCAATTTCTTTTTTAAATCCTCTATCTCTTGGTTGCGAATCGCATCAACGATTTTTGCGATAAAGCGCTCGGAAGAGGTATACTTCACTCTTTTTTCGGGAAAGGCCTTAACGATGTGGTTGCCAGTTGCTTGTAATAAGTGAGTTTTGCCCAAACCAACCCCGCCATAAATAAATAAGGGGTTATAGGTGGCACCCGGTTTCTCGGACACTGAAGTTGAGGCAGCGTGGGCCAGTTCATTAAAACCACCAACAATAAAATTATTAAAAGTATATTTTGGGTTAAGGTTAGTTTTTTGGTCCACCTGGAATTCTGGGAATTGCAATTGCGATTCAAAGCTTAGGGCTTGAGACTCTTCCTTGGGCGCTTGGGGCATTCTGGGTGTGGCGGGGGGCGGTATCTTAACTTGGAACTCCACGGTTCTTAGGTTAGGGTCTAAAGATCTTAAAATTTTTAAAATCAGCGACTGGTATTTATTTTCCAGCCATTCTTTAGCAAATAGGTTTGGTACGCATATCATGATTTCACCGCTTTGGTTTTGGGTAATCTTGGTGTTGCGGAACCAGGTAGCAAAATTAGCTCGGGAAACACTAAACTGAATTTGAGCCAAAACAGTTTGCCATAATTCTTCGTTGCTCATAACTTTAAGGGTTAAGACGATAGTCTATTGTCGCTTATTTTTAAAATACTGCAAATGCCCTATAAAATCAATGGAAACCAGATGGCTGTTAAAAAGCTGGGGATAACCTGTGTAATAAAAGCGCGAAAGCAGCTCCAGGGCAGGTTTCGCCTAGTTCCTTGGTTGACGAAAGGCTTTTTTAAGACTATGATTGTAATAATTATTAATCATTTTTATTATGAGCGTAACCTATCAACCCAAAAAGAAAAAAAGAAGGAACACCCATGGTTTTTTGAAAAGAATGGGCACTAAGGCCGGCCAAAGGGTGGTGGCGAGAAGGCGGGCCAAGGGTAGAGCAAGATTAGCTGTTTGAGGTTTTATTGTAATCGTCTGTCCATGTTGCCAAAGCCGTACCGTTTAACAAAGAATAACGACTTTCAAAACGTTTTCCAGAACGGTCGGGTGGCCGGCGGTTCTTTTTTAGCCATTAAAGCCGCGCCCAACACATTAACTCACTGCCGCATTGGTTTTGTAGTTAGTAAGAAAGTTTCCAATAAGGCTACGGACCGGAATCGAGTGAAAAGAAGATTACGAGAGGCAATGAGGGGTTTTTTGCCCCAGTTCAATAATCATTTTGATATGGTGCTTTTGACCAAAAAAGAAATTAAAGATAAAGAGTTTGGGCAGATCAAAGAAGAAATGGGGGCGCTTTTAAAAAGGGCGCGGTTAATTAAGTAGTCGGCGATATGAGAAAAAATATTTTTCAAGGGCTAATTAAAATATATCAACAATTTGTTTCCCCTTACTTAGGCGGGCACTGTCGGTTTTATCCTTCTTGCTCTGAATACACCTATCAAGCCATAGAGAAACACGGTTCAGCCCGGGGGCTCATAAAGGGTATCGGGCGCTTATTGCGATGCCATCCGTTAAACAGGGGAGGGATAGATTGCCCTTAATTTAACTATGAATTTTTTTATTCAATTTTTTTACACCATTCTATACCAGCCCTTATTGAATATTTTGGTCTGGCTGTACAATGTAATACCGGGGCACGACCTGGGTTTGGCTTTGGTAATTTTAACCTTAGGCATTCGGTTTGTTTTGCACCCGCTATCAGTCAAGAGCATCACCTCTCAAAAAGACCTTCAGGACCTTCAGCCTAAAATTACCAAAATTCAGGAACAGCTTAAGGACAACAAAGAAGCTCAAGCCAAGGCTATGCTGGACCTCTATCAAAAAGAAAGAATTAATCCGTTTTCTGGTTGTTTTATCGTTTTATTGCAACTTCCTTTTTTGGTGACCCTTTATTACGTGGCCATTAATTCAGTTAAGCCGACATTAGTGCAGCAAGCCCTTTATGGTTTTGTATCAAATCCCGGCGCTTTAACCACTACGCTTTTTTGGATTTTTGATTTAAATAACCAAATCGTTTTAGGGGGCTTGGCCTTAATAGCCGGAGCCTTACAGTTCTGGCAGGCTCGGACTTCAATCCAAAAACAAGCGGCCTCAAATCCCCCTGGTGCTCAAGGCGATATTGCTAAGATGATGCAAAAGCAAATGGTTTATATCTTTCCGGTTATTTCTGTGATTTTGGTATGGCAGCTGAAGGGGATAGTCGGTGTTTATTGGGCCTTAAGTTCGCTTTTTGCCTTAGTGGAGCAAAAAATAATTTATCAAAAGAAGAAAAGCGTGAGGTAAAGAATGCAATCGTTGGGTTCGGCTTGTTGCTACAACAAGGGTTGCTACTTCTATTATCTTTCGTTTTCTGTCTTTACTATATGGCGGATCAAGACATTATTAAAACAGCTGAAAAGCTTATCCAAGATTTTTTTAACAAGATGACTTTCTCGGTCGAGACGAACCTATCCTTGGGTGATGACAAAACATTAATTCTGGAAGCCAATACCCCAGAGGCTAGAGTTTTAATTGGCGAAAGGGGGCAGACTTTGGTTGAAATCCAGCAACTCTTGAACCGCATTATTAAAAAGCAATTAGAGGAGGCTGTTTATTTAGATTTAGATATTAACCGCTATAAAGCCAATAAGGTTAAATATTTAATGGATATAGCCCATACTGCCGCTGATGAGGTGGCCCTCATCGGCCGAGAAAAGGTGTTAGACCCAATGTCGGCTTTTGAGAGGAGGGTCGTCCATTTAGAACTCTCTAGAAGGCCCGACATTCAAACTGAAAGCATGGGCGAAGAGCCCGAAAGAAGAATTGTTATTAGGCCTATTTCTTTCAGCGAAAGGGTCTAGCTTACACAGCTGGAACTCTTTTTTGGATATGTTAAAATTGAGTAATCAAAAGCGCTTTAAGGCTTCAGCAATTTAACTAAATTGCCAAGGTTAAACTGCAAAGCAGTAAGCGTTCTAAATGTTATTCAATTTAAAGTCCCTCAATTTTTAGAACGGGAATCAAATATCGCCTGGGGCCTATCGTTTAAAAATTTGGTAGTGGCCGTAGTTTTGGGATTTTCTCTATTCGGTCTTTTTTATGTTTTCCAGAGCCTTAAAATATTGTGGGCTTGGTTTATCCTTTTAGTGATAGTGATCGGCGCTTTTATAGTTTTTAATTTTGTAAAGATCGAAGGGCAAAGCGCCTTTGAGGTTTTTACCAACGCCGCCACCTTCGTTTTTTCCCGAAGGCTTTATATGTGGCAGCGGAAAGAAGGCGTAGCTCCGATTAGGCTGGCTCAAAGGTCCCGGCCAAAGAAAAAGGCCAAGGAGGCTGCGTTAAAGTTTGCGCCCAAGAGTCGTTTAGGGCTTTTGGGCTCCAAGATTGATATTAGTAGTATTATTGATCGTGAAGAATTTTGGGAGGATGTCACCTCTGAAGATGTTGCTTCTACTGATGAGGGGGAAGGGGCGTTAGGGGGAGAGGAGTAAGTTGAGGACACCCTAAGGTAATTTTATTTTTTTATGGCCTTGCCGAGTCAAAATTTTTTGGAGTTTAAACAAATTAAAGAGGGCGTGATTACTTTAAAGAATAAAGCCCTTAGAGGTATTTTGTTGGTTTCTTCTATTAATTTTGATCTTAAATCTGAAGAAGAACAGAATGCTATTATTTTTCAGTTTCAGAATTTTCTAAACTCCTTAGATTTTTCTACGCAGATCATTATGCAGTCAAGAAGGCTCAATATCACCGGTTACTTTGAAAAGCTTAAGGAGTTTGAAAGTAAACAGAGCAACGAGCTTTTAAAAATTCAAACCGCTGAATACCGCAAATTTGTAGAGAGCCTAGTGGGTCGCGGCACCATTATGACTAAGCAGTTTTTTGTGGTGGTGCCCTATACCATCACGGAAATGGATGCTATGACTGGGGCCATTGGCTTGCGTCAGAAGGCGGGCGTTGAAGAGGAAATCTTTCAAAGATGCCGCGATCAACTTTACCAAAGGATGGAATTTGTGGCCATTGGACTAAGAAGATGTAGTTTAAGTGTGATCCCCTTAACCACCCCAGAAGTTATTGAGCTTTTCTGGAGCTGGCATCATCCCAAGGAGGCTGAAATCGGTTATTACCCTGAAATCCTGCCAGAGCTTAGTAAATAATTTATTTTGTTTATGCCCTTTAACTTGCCCTTTGAGCTTCCTTTTTTAAAAAAGCGATCCAATATTGAGGAGCTTTTGCTTAAGCCAACTGAAATTAAGGCTGAAGATATTATCGCCCCCTCTTTAATTGAGATTCGGTCAAACTATATTAAATTAGGCGAGCGTTTTTCTCGCTCCTTTTTTGTGTTTTCTTACCCGCGTTATCTCGCGGCTGGCTGGCTGTCGCCGGTGATTAATTTGAATTACCCGATTGACATGTCTTTGCATATCCATCCGGTTAATTCGGGAGACATTCTACGTCAATTGAGGAAAAAAGTCACAGAGGTTCAGGCGGAAATTCAAGAGAATGAAGAGAAGGGTAAAATCAGAGACCCGGTGCTGGAAACTGCATACGAGGACATCGAACAATTAAGAGATGAATTACAAACTGCCAGAGAAAGGGTGTTTCGGTTGGGTCTTTATTTAAATATTTACGGTGACTCTGAACAAGAGTTGCGGCAGGGGGAAACCTTATTAAGGTCTATTTTTGAGGCGCGCTTAATTTATATTAAGCCCAATCTGATGAAAGAAAAGCAAGGCTTTATTTCCGCAGCCCCCTATGGTTTAGACCAAATTTTAGTGCATACCCCCATGAACACTGCGCCTCTTTCCAGTATCTTTCCTTTTGTTTCTCCGGACCTTTCGGCCAACGAAGGCATTCTTTACGGCATTAACCGCCACAATAACTCCTTGGTTTTGTTTGATCGTTTTACCTTAGAAAATGCTAATTTGGTGGTGTTCGCTAAATCTGGCTCCGGTAAAAGCTATTTCTGTAAGCTGGAAATTTTACGTTATTTAATGCAGGGCATTGATGTGATTATTATTGATCCGGAAAACGAATACGAGTTTTTGGTTGACGGTGTGGGCGGTTCTTTTTTCAAGATTTCTTTAACCTCTGATCACCATATTAATCCTTTTGAACTACCGCCTATGGTTGACCAAGATCCCAGAGATGTTTTAAGGTCTAACGTGATTAACTTAGTGGGCCTGTTAAGAATTATGTTAGGGGGCTTGTCGCCCGAGGAGGACGCTATTGTTGATCGGGCCATTGCTGAAACTTATGCGGCCAAAGACATTACCCCAGAAACCGATCCAACTGAATGGAGGGATAGGACCCCCCTATTGTCTGATCTTGAAAAGGTTTTAGCTGGCATGGAGGGCGCTCATTCGCTATTGGAGAGACTGCAGAAGTTTACTCAGGGTAGCTACGCCCAGTTCTTTAATAGTCCCTCTAACGTTTCTTTAGAAAAAGGCCTAATAGTTTTTGGCATTAGAGATGTGGAAGATGAATTGCGGCCTATGGCTATGTTTGTAATCTTAAGATATATTTGGGCTCAAATCAGAGCTTCTTTAAAGAAACGCATTCTGTTAGTGGATGAGGCGTGGTGGATTATGCAATATGAAGATGGCGCTTCCTTTCTATATGGTCTCTGTAAAAGAGCTAGAAAATATTGGTTAGGCGTTTCTACCATTACCCAGGACGTCTCTGACTTTATGAAATCTAATTATGGCAAGCCCATTATTACCAATTCGTCCCTGCAGTTTTTAATGAAGCAAAGCCCGGCAACAATTGGTTTAGTACAAAAAACTTTTAATTTAACCGAAGGCGAAAAAAATACATTATTAGAAAGCTCGGTTGGTGAAGGCGTGTTTATTGCTGGTCAAAAGCGTATTGCTATTAAGGTTGTAGCTTCTTATGTAGAAGATCAGATTATTACCTCTGCCCCAGAAGAAGTAAAAAAGTTAAGAGCGGCCAAAAAGAGAATGACACAACTGTAGCAATAACCATTTATCGCCACAATTTTATCTATGAGTTCAGGCGGCGTATTTACCCCAGAAGGTTTTATCATGCTGGCAATAGCCGGATTTTTGGATTTCATAATGATGATTTGCATTGTGCTGACAGCGGCTTTTGGCGTGGGCCTTGTGGCCGGTAAAATTGTTTATGTTATTGGATTGACCATCATTACGCCATGGCAAATGTCTAAGTACGGATTTTTTAAGGGCTTGGGGGCTCGAAAGTCCGGCAATAAAAAATCAGCTTGGCAGGAAGCTAGAATGAAGAAGTTAAAGCAAAAATTCATAAGTAAACAGTTGCGCCGGTTAGCCTTTAAAATTGTGCCCATTCTTGGTGATTTTTATCCCTGGACTTATATTGTCTATGATACCTTGCAAAGCCCCTAATTATTAAAGGATATCCAATGTATAGGCATATTAAAAAAGTATTTTGGGGGACGATTCTAATCGTCGTTTTTTTACTTTGGGCGGCACCAATTTTAGCAGCATCAACCAATGAGATTCAGCCGTCGCCCTTAGAGCTGCAGTATCCCAAAATACCAGGCTTAGATGAGCTCCAAGCAGGGCAGCCTTTAATTTTTTACGTTAAATATTTTTTAAACTTATTTTATATCATAGCCGCTGGCATAGCGGCTGGCGCTTTGATCTGGGGCGGTTTGATGTATTTAACCAGTAGCCAGTGGCCCAATAACCTCATTAAGGCTCGCGCCATCATTAATAGATCACTTTTGGGTTTAGCTATTTTGCTGTGCTCTTACTTATTTTTAATTATTATTAACCCGGGCCTTCTGGTGTTTGATATAAAGGTTCCTCCAGCCCGACTTACGCCCACCGCACCAGCCTCTGCCTATAAATGCCAAGTGACCTTTACTTATGCGGCCGGCTTGAGTGTAGCTGAAAATGTTTTAAACGAATTAACTCAGCAGGCCACGGAGCTTGACGATAAAGGGGAAAAGCAGTCTCGGTTTTTAGTAGACGAAAAAGGCGATATTAAAAGAGACAAAGACGGCGAATTGATACCAATATTGGCTGCCGAAGAACCATTCTATGACACTTATCGTTTTTTGGTTGAGGCCCAGCAAATCAGTGAGGAATTGCAGAAGGCTATGAAGAAATGCTCTTGCGGCAATACTCTTTTTCACATTGACGCTTTAACAGGTGATTGTCTGCCTGGGATGGAGAAAAAAGAGGCCGAAGCATTTATTAAACAAAACCAGAATAAATATAAGGATAACCCGGGACAGGTAGAATGTTTAACTCGTTGTAGTGATTGTTTGCAGAAGGGCTGCGATTTCAAGAAATTAAAAGAGTTGAGAGATAAGCTTCAAGCCTTATTGGGAGAGGAGATAAAGCTCACTACGGCG
The DNA here is from genome assembly GCA_028712605.1 of Minisyncoccota bacterium. Taxonomy (GTDB): domain Bacteria; phylum Patescibacteriota; class Minisyncoccia; order Minisyncoccales; family CG1-02-41-26; genus JAPLWD01. The sequence continues at coordinate 7,651 of JAQTPV010000002.1, forward strand.
GAGCAGCAGCAAGCCCAAGTCAATAATCTGCAAACAGGGCAACAGACGAAAACGTTACGTTCTCAAACAGCCAAGTTTGCCTTAACGCGATTGGATTATTTAAGAAAAACCCTAGAGGATAATGCCAATGAGTTTTACATCAACAATGCGGAAGGGTTCTTTGAAACAGATTTTAGGCTCCAGCAGCAGGATTTAATAGCTCAAGGGTGTGATGTGAAGGTCCAAACACCGGAGGTTTTGCAGTCAGCCACAGCCAAGAGGCAAATTCCCCTTGAGGCCAGCAACGATCAAATAAATACAAAAGTTGTTTCAGCAAGCAAGTGGACTACTTATTTTAAAGGCTTTTTGGATTTAGTGCTTGGCAAGAGCCAGGAGGTTAAAGCCCAAAAGCCAGCTATCTATTTTGACCCTACTGGTTTTTATGGCTGGTTTGATGCTCCTAGCTGGATTATGCCTCCTGAAATTATAAACCATAACAGGCAAGTTGAATTGGATGCCAGCCGAGCGAACTTTACAGCGGTTATATTACAAATGTCGTTAGAAGATTTAGAAAAAATATTCCAGCAATGCCTATCGTCGGCCTTCCAATCGGGAGGATTTAAAATAACTTATCAGGAAATGGAGACGATAGTTAAGATGGCCATGAAGGAGATTGACAGCAACATCATTGATACTTTAATGGGCAAGAAAGAGGCTCTAGCTGCGTTAGTTGGTAAAACAATCAAAGACGAAAATAAAAATTCTTATGGGGCCAATTGGGTCAGCTCCGTTGATGCTTGCCAGAAAAAATGTATTGAGGCTTACTTGGGTACTGGCAAGCCAAATACAGCCGATGAAGAAGTCAGAAAATACACCGATAAGTGCAAGGAGCAGTGCTGGGTTTTGCCTCCTAACTTTTTTTCCAACTTGATTACAAGTTTTTTAGCCAGCAATCTTGAAAGCCATTTGCCAGATACCATACAAAATTTTCTAAACAGCACTTTTAGGGAGTGGGCCTTTAAAGATGATTTGAACAGTAAGTTAGATGCTGAAGCTATAGATTTAATTGGCAGGACCGCCAATAAAGCCTTAACAGAGAGCTTTGCTAAGCAAATCCCAGTTATTCAAAAAACCTTAGACCAAAAATTACGCGATACAAAATACCTAAGCACAGTCATAAAAGCCTTAGATAAGATAGACAAGTTCGTGGCTTCCAGTACCGCTGGTATGCTTGAGAATTTAAATGTTCTGGAAAAGGGTACGGCTGGAGCTATTGCTGGGTATATCGGGAACAAGGCAGGCCAGCCATTGGACAAGCTCGTTGAAGGATACAAAAGCGATCACCCGGAATACTTTTCCGAATATAATTTGAAGGATTGCGATAAGATTTTAACCACAGGGCAAACTTTAAAAAGCGCCAAAAGTAACAAAAACATTTGCGACCTTAGCAGTCCCTTAACAGAAACACAGGTGGCTAATGAGCAAATTAGATGCTTAAAATTGTCTCCCCAAGAAATCACTGGTTTAAGGGGCTACCTTGGTGTTGGGGACATAAATGTATCAAGGAATGGGAATGAATACGGGCCCGATGTTGGCGAGGGCATGATAACTTGGGGGGTGTGCAGGTCCGCTAAAGAGGAACGAGAGAATATTTGTAGGGCCGCTGGCTATTGCTGGCAGCCAAGCGGGGAAGATTCAAAAACTTACGAATGCCAAGGGTGCAAGTATAAATATGTCTTTGACGGGGACAATTATAAAATTAGTTCTCAAGATGTTAAAAAGGCCGTGATATCTGGCACGGTAAACTTTATGGGTGGGCTTTTTTCGGCCTTTTTGCAAACGATTACGTACGCCGCCGTGAAGTATGCTGAAGTGTGGGTGCAAGACGAAGTGCTGACCCCCTTAAGGCCGTTTATAAGTCAGCTCCAGGTTTGGCAGAAAGAATTTAATCAATTTTTGCAGGAGGGGACAATTAGCGATATCTTGCCCACCTTTGTTACTAACACCTTGCAAAGCAGTGCCGACACAGCGTTAAAGAATATTTGCAATGCCTATCAAAACAAACAATCTATACAGGTTGTAAAGCCGTTTAATTTTGGTGATGTGGTTAAGTGGGGCGAGGATGAAAAAGAAGTGAGCTCTAAAGGTTTGGTTTTAGATTATGAAACCTGGAATTTTGGAAACCCCAATGACCAAAGCAAGTGGAGTATTGGCTCTTCTTCCTGCAATATTTACAATACCTTGCATACAACGCCCATGGGCCAGTTAGATAAAATTAAGCACTGCAAGAAAAAAGCTGATGGAACCCAAGAGTGCAAAACCTTAGCTGAATTTTTAAATACCGACATTGAAGATTTAATAAACTCTCTTGATACTCACTGTAATGATGATCTAAGGGCGGGCAAGGAGTGCCGAACTTTTAAAAGCTACCTTGAGGATCCTATTGAGCAATGGGTTTTTGGAGGGAAAATATCAAAGTTTCTTAAGGGCAATATAAAACAGATGGTTTGCGGAGAGCTATTAGATAGGGATTTTGGAATTGCCCTTGATACAAAAAAAGAAACCTTAGATAAGTTTTGCGATGGTGTCAGGCTTGCTCCCTCTGGAATAGTTGCTACTGCAGCAAACATAAGAAGCATGAAGGATAAAACGAGAAGCCAGAAAGCTCAAGAATTAAGGGGTAAGGGCCTTGGCTTTTTCCCTCTTATTGATAAGGAAAAAGCCCAAGGCATCACTGATGCTCAAAGAATTTCCTGTTATATAAATTATTATGCTTGCCATAATCCATTACAGTCTTTCCAAAGGCAAATTGGCAATACCCTATCGCAAATGCTGGCCTTGAGCTGCAATATAGTTGATACAAGGGTTAAGATGGGGGGGTTGGATTGCAAGAATTGGGACAGCCCAGATTTTATCAAAACTAATTTAGGGAAGGATTGGCAGCCCTACTGTGAGATTTGCGATTTGATGGAAAATAAAAATGGCTCTTATCTTATCATAAGGGCTGTTGTTGAATCTTACTTTGGGGATAAACCAAAAGACGCCCAAAAGAGAAAAGAAGAAATAAATACTTATGAGTGGGTTTGCTCAATGGCTCCCGATTGGTGTAATGAGGCCAAGGAGGTGGCTAAAGAAAGAGGCATAAGCGCCAACGAAATTATACTTTATACGGACATAGCCAGTCTTCCGCAGGACGTTGAGGCAGCCGGTAAAATCTTTATTGCTAACTTAACAGATCAGGGCCAAACCATAAATCAATTTTTAGTTAAAATTCCAGATGGGATCATAAAATCTTTGGGTATTGATAAAGACACAAATAAAGGGGAGGCTACCTTGTTGAAAGGGAAAGGAGAGGGATCGGATAAAAACTTTTTAAGCCGAACGCCTTATCAATTTTTGCACGATGATGTTTGCGCAAAAATTGAAAAAGATTACAAAGAAAATCATAAGCAGTATACTTTTGAGGCCTTAAGGACAGGCGAGCTTAAAAAGCTTCCCAAAAATGCTTTGCCATATTCAGTGGAGGGCTTAGCTGAAGTTACAACCGCTGACGTTTTTAAGGCTTTAAGCGACCTGGATGTTGATGTGGTTGGGATTGACCCCGAGGAATTAATCGCCTATTCAACCTGCTTGTCTTTGGATTATTCTCCAGCAGAAATAATGGGCTTGTCTTCCACTATGGAGCACTATGTTAATCCTCCAGAATATAGAATACTGTTTAGGCTGGTTCGCGACAATTTGTCTGATGACGAAATGCCCAAGGCCTTATCGCAGCTTTTAGACTTTATGCTTAATCAAACGCCAACCGGCGTTATGAAAAGCCTGGGCTTTTATTTAACCAACAACAATACCATTGGCATATTTTCCATAGACTTTCAAAAATGGGCAATCAACACCGATAACACTGCCAGAAAAACGGAGATTCAGGGGAGTTTAAGCTCTGGCAGAATCAGCAGCAGCTTGAAACCTATTTTGGAGGTTCAGAAAGTTATTCCTTTTGAGGATGAAAATCCCAATATAACTTTAGTGAAGATAGATAAAACAACCTTTCCTGGCTTGGCTGATTTAACAGTAGAAGAAAAATCAGGGTTACAAAATATCTGGCAAGTTAACGTCAATGGTCAAGACACAAAGTATAAAATATTTCAAAAAACGAGCTCTGTGGATGTTTATTTTTATCCAGATGTTAATGGGCAGACAATTATTGCAGCAGCTGACTTTTTAGACACTAAAATAGGTTCTTTAATATCGCAGCAAACCAATAAGACTTTAGTTGAGCTTCTGATGGGAGAAAACGGCAAGAAGAAATTGTGCTCTGATTTGAAGTGCGAGGAGTGGGCGATGATTCAAAAACTTTTTGATAAAAGCCTGTTGGCTATGATTTCAGAGAACATAAAAAATCCGCTGTTTAGCGATGAATTATTGAAAAAACTAATGAGCCCCAACTTTTCAGTTATGAATTATTTGGCTGAAAAATATCCAATACTGAAAAAGCCATATTTTGACGTACTGTTTAACAAGTTGCCAAAAGAATGGCAGACTGATTTTGCGGCCAGCTATTACGGAGCAAGTAAAAGGAAAGAGGCCTTTGACAATTCGGTGGATAAGGCGGTTTCGGCTGTGCAAAAAACAGTCCAAGAGGGTTTTGATACAGCCTTAATAGAGGCCCCGAATTGGCTTTGGGATAAAATCGCTGGACTTTGGAATAAAAAGATGGGTGAAAATTTCAGCAATAATGTGAGCGGCACTTGCCGAGAGGTTAATACTGACTCTGTTTGCGATAAGGATAATTTAAAAGAAGTTTATAGGGAAACAATACAACCGGACGGCTCCCTTAAAAAGGAATGTTGTTCAACTGGCCAGCCCTTAGTATGTGATCCAAGGTGCAGGGTTAAGCCAGGGCAAGGAACTTGTGCTTTTGAAAAAGGTGAGGTTTTGGAAAAAGGAGCTTTAGTTGGTGGTCAAAAAGTTGATGCCTGCTGTTTTAAGGGATGTCAGCAATGCAGAATGGCTAATGCCAGAGAGGTTGTGAATGGCAAGTGCCCTACGGCAGGGGAAGAATTAAAAGAAGCCAAAGATGCCAATGGAGAAACGATAAAACTTTGCTGTTCCAAAAGAACCCAGCGGGACTCTTACGAAAAAGGCGTCAAGATCGGAGAGAAATGTTGTTTATCTGTGACCGACTGCATTACTAATCAGTTCGCGGACGGACTTTCCATTTTAGCTGAAATGATTGCTAAGAATGCGATACCAGTCAGTTCGTTAAGAGATTTGCCTTTGAATAAATAACCATGATAGGCTTTAAAAGACAAAAATTAAAAAAGGTTATCAGCTTAGTTGTGGGGCTTTCGGTTTTGTTGGAAATTCTTTTGCCATTGCAGGAAGCAAGGGCCGGTTGGTTTGAAGATTTGATGGGCAAATTCACCAAGGCCTTGCCTCTGCCGGATAATTTGGACTATGAAAATAATGGCAATATTACGTTCGGGACTTGGTTTAAATTTTGTCCTTTCACTACTTCTGCTGCATGTAACGACCCTGATTGTGTGAAAGCGGATAAGTGTGAAAATGATAATGGTTGCAAAAATCAGATAACTTGCAAAAATTCCGAAATAAGATTTTGCAGCAAGGGGGGGGTGTGTGCTTGCGCCGGTTGTAATGATGAAGAAAATTTTGAAGTTAAACTAAATGGGACATCTGAAATTGACGGACAAAAAGTTTCCAATTATATTTGTAAGAATAAAAAAAAGCCGAGTGAAACAGCTTGCCCAATTATTAATGAATCACTTGAATGCGCTAAGAGGAATAAATTTCCTCCAGTTACCTTGCCTAATGGGCAAGCGGATACGGAGTGCTATAAATGCTCCAATGTTTTGAATGCAATCCAAACAAGTGATAGTTCCCACAAAACAGTTATTTTTGATGAAACGACCCAAAGCTACAAATTGCCCAACTATATCTTGCCCGCAGAATGCGAATTGAAAATGCTTGCGGGTCCAACGGGCGAAACCGAAAGCAAAAAAGAGGAAAGATTGGCTAAGGCCAGATCTTGTTTGGAGCTTGAGCAGCTGCAAAGGGAGGCAGGCCAGGCTGTTTTTTCTGCCAAAAAGCTTTACAATGCCACCGACCCGTTTTCTTCCTGCCAGTTTTTAGGCACTTGCAAAACCTCTTGTTTTTTAAAGTTTGGAGAAATGTCTTATACCATCACTTTAGTTGATGTTTTAAAAAGTATAACGCCCACCGGCTATCTTTTGTGGGCGCAAAGGATTTACAGTATCGTTAAGGTGATTCAAAAAGCTAAGTCCCTGGTGGACACAGCCAAATCTTTTTATAAGGCGGTTGACACGTTGGTCAACAAATTAGAAGAACTTGTTTATAACACCAAGGCCCTTTACGATTCTTTTAAAAAAATTGGGCTTAAATGGTCAGATCCTGGTAGCGGACTGGTTGGTATCATAGATGATTTTGCTTCGGGCTTGGAAAACTTTGGGATTGCCAAGTCCGAGTCCCTGTCAACCATTGATGTTATTGGCCAGAACTTAAGGAATAATATAAAGGCTGATTTGATGACGAAAGATAGCGTGAGCTTTCTTTTCAGCGACAACCAAAACAGGGCGAAATTAAATGAGGCCTTAACTCCTTTGTTTTTATCTTTAAAAAGTACAAATACTATACTGGATGAAGTTATCAAAAATACTTTAACCGTGCCCTCACGGCAATATAAACAACAAGAATGCTCCGGCAACCCGCCTGGCCCAATGAACCTAGGAGACCAATGCCTTAATTGTTTTACTTGTCGTACCTACGATGCCTATCAGCTTCAGCCTAGCACGGGTTATGCTCTTTACAGTGATAGATGCAAGAATCTGCATAGCGAATATCCGCACTTTTGTCCTGTGGTTAAGCGCTCTATTAATGATTATGCCGGTTGGGACTATATTTGTAATCCTTTGTTTAACCCGAATACAGAAGAGGACATAAAGAGCCGATACGAAGCTTATTTTCAGGCTGGGAATGTTGTAAAGTTGCAAAATTTGACCGACGAAGGTAAGGAATTAGTTTTAGAGCGCCATGCTGGCGAGCCAGACCCCGACTATCAAAGCGAAGTTGTCCCAATCAAGGTACCGTATAATTATCAAATTAACCCACCGCAGGATGAAGTGTTTTGTTCCATACCAAGTCGCATTAAGCCTAGGTTCCAAACAACAGGGCCAGCCCAGGCGGGAGATACCAGGAATTGGTTTGAAATTTACCAAACAGCGGCCGGCAAAATAATGCGGCTTAAGAACGGCTTAGCTAACATCGTAAGTGACATTAAAGACTATAATAGCGGTCCTTTCAGGTTTACCGGCAGCCTCGCAGTTATTAATAACAATATATATTCATCTCAAAAATTAATTTACGACATTAAAAATGAAATTCGTGTTTTAGATTTAACTAACCTAAAGTTAAAGGGTGATTTTGATAATAGATGCAAGAATAAAACTAAAGATTGTGCTAAATACCCCTGCAGTATAGAAGAGCAAGCATGCTTCGGCACTCCATACTGGCAAGAGTACGGTTGGTATGAGGCAACCTTTCCAAGCGGGAATCCAATTCCCAAGGATGCTTGTTTGAATAGTTGGCAAGCCGTATACGGGCCTGACGCTAAAAAAAATGGCTATCAGTCAGATTTAATGCAGGTTGACTGGGAGACCCAAATAGAAAATTTATCTGCCTCTGTCATTAACTTGGAACAGATGATGAATGGCCTCCCGAGTTGTTTAAGTGCCCCCTGCTTATCCCCCAATGATGCGGCTATTATATTCTGGCTTAATGGGGCTAAAAATAATGTTGGCAGTTTGACTAACACATTTATCTCTGGCCTTAAAAAAGAAATTTGTCCTGCCGGGGCCTATAACGATTGCCTGGATTATTGCAATGGCGATAATTATAAGAAGACTTATTCAAGCTGCAGGACGGCTTGTTCAGGGTTTAGTCCAGCCTCGGGGGCTGTGAATGCCTGCAGGGATTACTGCAAGGACAGGTGCGACGGGAGCAGTTCTTGCTCGGTGTCTAGATGTAAAACCGCCTGCGGTAGGGGCGATGATGCATGCCCTCAAGACCCCTTTGCGAAGTATAACCTTGAGGCTAATTTGAAAAGTTTTCTGGATAGTATCGCAGCCATTAGCGATCGTTTTTTGACGATTCAGAACGTTTGGAATCAGCAATCGCCAGGCTCCCCTCCACAGCCAGACGGAAGGCCGAGAGCAGAGCTTGATGTGGCTGAAACATATACTTGGAGAGTAAAAAGGACCATTGAATTGTCAAAAGAGATAATTGGGTTTTTGTCGGCCGCCAAGAGCTCTTGGGAACAATTAAGAAGCGCCTATTATGATTTGAAAGGTAATGCTTCAATTAAAAATTTAACAAATGCGTGGGGTGTTTTGTTTGAGGGGGACAACAAAATGGATATTATTGAGAGAGTGGAAAAGACAGTTGGTAAAGGATATGTATGCAATGCAGGGGCGGAGGGATTTTTGCCGAAAATTAAGTGTTTTGAGGAGAAAATCGGCAAAAAGTTTGGCCAGGAAAGCAATGGCGATCCCGATGGGCTTTACGAATTTTTTGTGAAAATATCTAAAATTGAAGACATGTTGTTTAATTTGGACGGGCCCACAGTTACGATTAAAGATAAGGTTTATACTTCAATTAAAAATTTAGTTTACGGTTTAGAACCAATGATTGATATGGATAAAAAAACAAACGACAGCGATTATCTAAGTAAACTAGCCGACAATCCGATTTCTTACTTGGACGAATCTTTTACGAAAATTGATTCTCAAGTCAAGCAAAATGAGGGTTGGCTTGGAGATGCTATGCAAGGATTAAATAGCTTCTTTCACGATGCTTACCAGGAGTCGGTTAAACTGGTTGGGGAGCAGACAGCCACCTTAAACCGCTTGGTGTTTGGAGAGGATAATTTAAGGCAGGCCTGTAATGGTTTAGATGTTGTGCTTCAGCAGAACCCCGAGGATTTTAAAGCAGCTTGCTTAGCTGTTAAAACAAATTTAACAAGCGACAGCAAGTTAAATGGGCTATGCACTAACTTCTCTGTATTTGGGGCCAGCCTCGGCAGTAAAACTGAATTGGTTAACGAGATCAGCAAATTAAATAAACAATGGAATAGCCCGCCAGAATCCGATCCTAAGAAGAAGCCCTGTAAGGACGTAGACGGTAGCGATGCCAGATGGCCTGGATGTCAAATAGTTAAGATGAAGAGAGATAATTTAGAGAGTATAAAATGTTTAAAATGTCAGTGTTCGGACAATGGTTGCGAATGCTCTAACTCCGAAACCAATTGCAAGAATCTAAGTGATGAGGAGTATGCTAATTTTGGCAGGCAATGCAGTTATCTGCAAAATCAGAAAGAAACGGAGAAAGCTTGTGGGCAATTTGGAATTTTGTCAGCCGCCCTGCAGAACAAATGTTCTGATATCAACACCCTCTTTAGCAGTTTTTGTGCTGACCAGGCTTGCTCTGACAACGAAGGCTGCATTAAATACTGTAAAGATAAAATAAAGGTGGGCGATCAAGAAATTAACGGTTCCGGAAGATGCAATAATTTAAAAGATAGCATTGATAAGATTTGCGATAAGGGCTATCAGGCTGGTTGCCCCGACTCGGGCCTGCCTAATTTATTGCAAGACGACCAGGCTGTTTTGAGGGACAAATTAAAAAATGTTTGTTCAACCAAAATCACAGACGTCAAAAGCAATTTGGATAAGGTCATGCGGGCCTTCTCCATCGTTATTGGCATTAAGTCTTTTACGGCCATAGCCCAGCCGGATATAAAGCTTTCGTGGAAAAAAGGGGTTGAGTTTAACGGCTTTCAGGGGCCCAAAGACTTATGGGCTGACACTAAGAAAACTATTGAGGAGGCCTATAATTTAAAAGACTCTCTTTTAAATATTAAAAAAGACCTCAAGAATGCTTACAGCTCAAAAATGCCAGATGACGCCTTGGATGCTAAGGGGGGATTTAAATTTGACCCTCCCACTTGCGAAAAAGAGCCGGCCAATAGCTATTCAGCCATAACCAAGGTCACTAAAACGGGGCCGAACGGAGGGCCTGTTTGTCCGGATGCTGACGAATACTTCCAGCTTTTGGATGCTCATTTTTCGCAAATTAGACAGCACCTCTATCAGATTGATTTAGAGCAAAAAAATATGAGGCGGTTAAAGTTGGGGCCTTTAAGTTTGGACATTATCAGAACAGCCCCCAATGTTTTTCCTTCGGTGAGCGAAGTATATAATACAGCCTCGGACTTAAAACAAAAGGCTCAATTGCTTTGGGCTATGGGGAACGCTGTTGATTTTGCTCAAAAAAATTGCACTTGCGGGCAAAGTGTTTGTGATATCTGCCTTTATGAGAAAGACAACGGTGCCGGGAAGAAGGTTTGTTGGGCCCCCTTATGTGTTTCTGGGGTGCCATTGACGCCAACTCCCTTCACACAGCCCTTTTGTTATGTGGCCTATATAATGAGGGAGCCGATGAAATCAATGGCCGAATCTTTGGAAAATCAATTGCTTGGTAAATGATTAAAAAATCAAGTACAATAAACTTATGTTAGGGATAGACTGGAGACAAAATACAACCTTAGTTTTATTCTGTATCGTGGCTGTTTTGGCTGCAGCTTTAATTTATTTGTTACCGAGATTACCAAGGGAATCAAGGGCTCAAGCCCAAAGCTTTACCGATATTACCCCTGATTTATCTGGGGATATTGTCTGCGATGAGGTTATACCTATCGGCAGTGCTTTTGATCACACCAAGGCTCTGATGGACGATATCTACCAAGAATACAAGAACGCTCAATCACAGCTAGACTTATCTGTGGCTAATCTGACTTCTCAAATTGCTTCCTTAACTTCTCCGAGCGACGCTAAGCAGGTGTGTGACTTTAGTGCTTGTAACCCGCCGGTTGACCCGGTCACCAAGCAGGTCAGAAATCCGGGGGCTCCTTTGGCCCTTAATTTTAACAGTATGTTTGCTGGCAATTTTAACCTGCTTAGTTGGACGATACCATCTTGTGCTCAAACCCAATGCGTGGGTAGTCCGTGTGCTGATCTAACCTTACGGATTGAGGAGCTTAAGAATTTAAAAGAAACATTCCAGAAGATGCAGGAAAGGGTGCACAGCGCCCTTTATGAGAAAGTTGAACCAATTGGCTATGACTATTTGAGCTCCAATGGCAGAGAAAAGGCCACGGATAAAATCACAAGGCCCGATAAGATAGAAAGAGAAATTGAACTTGCCAGGGGCTGGCTAACTCCAGCCATCGGGCAAAGAAGGTCGTGCGCCATGACCGCGATTGATCAAAAAAGAGCTGATGATGGGGAAGGAGGAATGTGGGGGCCTGCCTTGTGCAGAGAGGCTCGAGAGAGCAATATGTACTGGCCAAGGCCTTGGTCTGAAAAGTGTGATCAAAAGTGCACTGACGACGCTAATCCAAGCAAGGAGTGTAAGGACTGCCTGGCTGACAGCCAGAGCAAGGGCGGAACTTTTAGTGGTATACCTAATTTAGATTTTTTCAAGGGCTCCATGTCATTTTTGGCCACTATCAACTACCAGATTTATGGGATGTGTCCTAATGTATGTAAAAATGAGCTTGATGAAAAATGTGTTGATTGCTTGTGCAAAGTCGGAACCCGCAAAAATGATTATACCCAAGAGGAATGCTTAGCTTGGCTTTGCGGAGGGAGCGCTGATAACTGGGTTTGTTGTCGTGAAACTGGTGTTTCCAGATGGCAGACCCCTAATGATTTTGCGAATATGGAGTTCTATTTTCCAACCTTAACTGGTACGATGAGAGAAAGGGCGAGAGATGTTTATAAAATAATAAATGAAATTAAAGCCGCGAACCCAACCGTCAGCATTGTTAATTTGGATGCAGCCTTTACTTTAGGGATTATCGCGAAGGAAACAAGGATATCAGAGTATCTCGGGGTCACCTTGTCTGAAGTGAAAAGCATAAAAAATAAGGACCGAGAAGCGCTCACAACTATCACGAAAGAACTTAATTTGGATATGGACAAAGTTTTAATATCCAGAGGTACCGACACGCAAAGCGGGGGAGCAATGGGCCCCATGCAGATAATGCCAAGCACCTGGCTGGATGTCAGGCAGCAAGCCAGTGATGCTAAGCTCACCGTTTTGAATCCCTGGGTTTTAAAGGATTCGTTAATGGGGGCTATGCTATACTTAGTAAAGCCATGTGGCGCTCTTGATAATGAAGAAACAGCAGCTAAAAAATACTTTAAGGGGCCGTATAGTAAGGACTTAGACGCCGCCGATGCTAAAGAGTATGGCGGGTCTGTGATGGCCTACCGAAAATGTTTTGCTAAAATTATTGATTTAGGATGTTTTGAAGATGAAGATAAGCAAAATGCTGATACAAAGAAAATATGCAACGACGCTTCTTTGAAAGAAATTGATGAGTGTAAGGGTATAGTTAAATAGTATCTAAAAAATATGAAATTTAAAAAAAATGATTATCAAAAAGGGTTGTTCTTACTATTCTTTTTACTTTTCATTCCCACCCTATCTTTTGGTCAGTTAAATGTTGAGGGTAATTATCCTGATGTGTTGAATATCTCTATCACTAAGGCCAGCCCTCTGGGCGAGGTGGTTAAATATATAATTGGTTGGGCACTTATCGCTGCTGGCGTAGTGGTTTTATTATCTTTAATTGGAGCAGGAGTGCTATATCTAACTTCAGCCGGCGATACAGGCAGAATGGGCATGGCTAGACAGCGCATTGTTAGTTCAGCTCTTGGCCTGGTTATTCTCTTTAGTTCCTATGTGGTATTTAAAATTGTAGATCCCAAAATCAATATTGTGGATATTGAAACCAAGCCAGTGGCCTCGGGGATATTTCTCTTCAAGGATGATGGCGACCAGAGTTTTCAGAAGTTTTTAGACGGGAAAATAAATATTAGCGCGATGGTTAAATTAGGTAAGGCCTATTATATTACCAATGATATCCCAGATATGAATAAGGAATTTGGCGATTTCTTAGTGGCAGAAGGTGAAACAAAACCAGACCCTTCTGACTCGTCCAAGGTGATTATTTCTGATCCAGCTAAAGCCAGGCTAAATTTTAAGGATTTTTCTATAGTTGGTATTGGTTTTTGGGGCGACTATGGCCAAAGGATGAAGGTAGTTACCTATGACTTATCTAACTTCAGTTATAGCAACAATAATAAGAAGGAATATACTTATACCTCTGCTAGCAAGAATGTCGGCGATATCAAAATCGTTGATCTAAGGGAGAACGGTTTTAAAGATAATTTTTTCAATACCGAAGTTTCGCCCAACAGAGAGGTCAAGTGTTATAATAGTGACGAAAAGAGGGTTAGCAATTGTTCCGGTATCGGAAAGGTAGTTTTGCATCCGCCATTATCGTTATCCTTAAACGGTAATGGCCCCGGTGTTTATCTGTATTCAGCTAGAAAGGAAGGCGATAGCAACCTGCCGGATCGGGAAAAATACTTCTTTTCTTCAGCTGAAGACTTTACGGCGAGCAATATTGATTTTGACGATAAGGCACAATTTATTGCTATTAAAAACAAAAAAGACACTGATGCCACTGATACCAATGATTACTTGGCTATTTTGCATGAAGATAAAGACTACACTGGCCAATTAAAAATCTTTTTTGATGGAAGAAAATCAAGAACAAGGCTCGCTTGTAATAAGGAGTGTCAAGAATCTCTTAATAAACTTGATAGCAAAAATACTAAGGAAATAGACCAGAAGCCCGTATCGGTTGCTGGCATGACATTCCCATTTGAATTTAAACAACCGCAGCCTTTTAATCTTTGGAGCGCTATGGCTGCAAAAAATATAGGTACGGCGCAAGAACGATATAAAGCAAGCTCGCTTACATCGCATCCTTTATATAATATTTTAGGGAGAGTTGAACAGCCCTCATCATTGCAGGTTTTTGAATTATCATCCGAAGAAGGTGTTTGCAAAAAGGTTAGACTTTGCACAGAAAAAAATTTCTTAGGCGGCTGTGTTGAATATACATATGATAATCAACATACTGCTGGCGTGGCCGAAAACGTGCAAGAGAAATGGCTACCTATTTATAAGCCGGAAAATTTAATTGAGAAAATTCCAGTGGAGATTTCACAAGGCAATGATAAATCAACGAAAGAACTTAAGATAGATAATAATATCAGATCTATGCAAATAGATGGTGATTGTGCAGTGGTGCTTTTTGAAAATCCGATAGTAGATGATAAGGGCAAAAGACAAGTGGTGTCTTTAGGAACAATAGCAGCTGCCAGCGCAGCAGGGGTTCTTATAGGAGGCGCAGTAGGAGCCTTGTATACTTTTGACGCTTTAGTTGTATCTATGGCAGTGGATGAATGGAAATTGGCTCTTGGCAAAGGAGATCCAGAAGATCAAGCTGAATATGATCAAAACCTGGGCAATGTTAAATTAGCAAACAATTGGGATTTTCAAGGCAAAAGCCCCGGTTCTCATTCAGAAGTGTTTACTGCAAGCGACAGCGACTTAACTGATAATGAAATTGGAAAATGCGGGGTTTTGGAAAGAATAGGATTTAAAACAGCCGTATCTTGTGCTTCTGCTATTGCTATCTATCCCATTAAGGTCTTAAGGTAATTTGGAATTGTTTTCTAATCTAAAAACCTCGCTAAGCTTAGCGAGGTTTTTAGATGAAATCATTGATAGTTAACAAGCTTATTTTACTGGCTCGCGGTAGGTATCACCACTAGAGGCTGACGGCATTGCGGTTGTTGTTACGCCTTGTCCTGCAGTAGATGGCATGATTGCCTCTCGCGGTTGATTAGTTATGGCTCGTTTCATGATTTTAGCATCAGGCGTGAATTGGATATTTGGATAAAGGGGAGAAAGATATTCTTTGAGTGGGTGAAAAAAATTTACTATAAGCTCTTGAGCTAAGGCTTCAGCCTTTTCTTGGCTTATTGTTGCCTCTTGCGTTAAGTCGTAGGCTAAAGTATCAGGGGATAACACGCCTATTAAAACATAGCCCACTAAACTAGCTAAAGTTGGGTAATCTGTTTCGTCTAACTCATATTTGGCTGCCAAGTCTGCTATCATCTTACTTGTTTTTTCTGACACAATTACTGTTTTTAACTCCTGTGGTAAAGCCTCAAATAAATCCAATAATTCTTTTTGATTGTAGTCGTCCATATTTATTAGAAGTTCACCTTTATTGTATCAATTTGTAGAGTAGTGTCAAAGGTTGACAGGCTACGTCAGATATGCTATAATATAGGTATTAAGAATCGTATTCTCGGACACTATTTTTTAAGGTTCGGGAGCGGTTCCCGAACCTTAAAAGTTTAGAAAATTGTTTTTATTTTTTTGTTTCTAAGGCACATATTGGGCACTGCGCCCGGGAGGTTTCTGATGAAAGCTGAAGTAACTGTATGGATTCTTTTGTGTCTAGCGATGCTTATTATTGGGCTTGTTATTGGTTCCCCAATCGCCAAGGTCGTATTAATTGTTCTTTCCGGGGCGTTTCTGCTTACCTTGTTTATCTGGTTTTTGTCGTCAATAAAGACGATCAAAAAACCAGATGAAGTCATAATCACTAAGTTTGGTAGGCAGCATGGCCGCAAGAAGCCGGGCCTCCGTATCATTTGGAAATGGGTGATGAGGGTGGCCAAAGAGATTAACCTACAAGTCCATGCCCTAAGCATTTTTGCTGACAAGCCGGAGATTGATTTTGCGGACGGCATTTCTGCTAAAATTCAGAATTGTCAAATTCATGTGAAGGTCAAAGAGGATCGCGTTGAAGAGTCTTTCTATGAATATGAAGACTATGAGACGCAATTAAAGGCTTTTGCGCAGAATCAGTTGCGCGGCGCTTTCGGGGATAAAAAGGCTCAAGAAGTGAAAAGCAACAAAAAATCTTGGGCAACTTGGATGGCCGATGCCCTAGATGAGATTAGGAGGGCATTCCCTTTTTTGGAGATTTTGTACGTTACTATTGAGGACTTTGAATGGCCTCGAGACTTTATACAGAAGCTCCAGCAAGTAATGGCCGCTGGGATAGATATTGACGTAAAAAAACTAGGGCTGGAGATTGCTAAGTTGGATGCAAAGATTCTCCAGGAGTCCTCTGGTGACATCATTGATGCTATGATAGAAAAATATAAGCAAAGAGGTCTCAAATTGGAGGATGCAGCCCTATTGGCTTACCAGGCTTGGGAGCATGCCACGTCGCTGAAGGCTGGCGTGCTAAATCACCAGAAGTTTGACTTCCGGGGGGGATCGTTTGATGCTGCAGCGGCATCGTATGCTTTGAACGCTTTAAGCGGTCTTGGGAGTAAAATTGCTGCAGGGGCTACGGGTAGCGGCCCAAGCCAACAACCAACCCAACCCCCGCAGGTCCCTACTAGCGGCGCTGTTGCTACTCCCCAGCAACAGGCTAACATAGACCGAGCTCTACGCCTAGCGAGGCAACGAGCTGGTAGAACATAGGCGCTAAAAGCGCAATACTGGTGCATCAAATTGATGCACCAGTATTTCATTATTCTTGGGGATGTAGTGTAGAAATTAGGCCCTTCTTAATGCTGCTTCAATCGCTTCTACTACATTAGCTAGCCTCTCGGCGCTATCAGGATCGCCGGTGTTATTAAGCCGCTCTATCTGTTCTATAAAAGCATTGACGTTGTCGCTATAAGTTCTTTTGATGGCTTCTTTCTGTTCATCAGTGCCATTATTGATAATGTCATTAACCTGATTGACATTCATATTGAAAACAATATTCATATCCCTGATGTCATCTTCTGTAAATTCAGTGCCCCTTCTTTCCGCTGGTTGCTGGGGCTGTTGTTGGGTTTGCTGTTGGCCAGTAGTTTGTCTAGTAGCTTGAGGTTGGCTCCGTTTGATTTCTAAATCAGCCTTGGCTTTGGCTAATTTCTTTTCTGCTTCAGCCTTTTCTGTTTCTAACCGCTCCTTTTCTTTTTTGGAGAGATGGCCGGTATTTAAATTTTGGTTTATCTCCAGTAAGCGCTTTTCCCATCTTTCAATTGCCCTGGTTAACTGCCTTTCTGTTTTGGTGGAGGCTCCTTCCCAGCTCAATCCTAAATTACGGGCGGGTGAGTTATTCATATAATTGTAAAGCTGTCTATTATTTTTTTCATACCATTCGCTGATTCTCCTGGGGTCGGTGGAGCCAGCCATTTTAGGCATGGCACTCTGGAAAACCTCTATAAATTTACGGCCAAAAAGTTCAGCGCCTTTGGCGATTTGGGCTCCGGTCCAGAAACGTTGAGCTGCCTCACTTTGAGCAGCTTCCAGCCCTGCCTCTTTGCTTAAATTAGCCATTTTGGATGGGCTCATGGTGCCCACCTCTTTGCTGTAAGCGGTGCTGGCGATCACTGTTTCTTCGTTGCCATTAGCGTCTTTTTGAACCCTGGTCATCCCACCATAGGTTTCTTTATCGTCTTCACTGTAATATATGCCTAAACGTTTTTGTTGCTGTTCGGTTATATTCAACTCGCCGATCTCCATGTCTTTTATCGCACCTTTTTCTTTTTGGCTAATAGATTGCTCTTTTTCAGCGATTTGAGTATTTAAGGTCTCCTTGTCTTGTTGGGCCTTTTGGTATTCATCGCTATCTCTGTAGTATTTGAATTGACTTAGAGGATTATTTAGAATTGCCTCTGCTGCCTTCATTTGATTTCTAAGATTTTCCACTTCTGTTTTTTCGGCGGCCACTTCTGTTTTAATTTGTGCTATTTCCCCTGGGCTTTTACCAGCTGATTGGTCGGGGTTTTTTTGCATTTCCCTTAAAACTGCTTCGTACAATTTTGGATCGGCGGTTTTTACCACCCCCACGCTATCGGCTGCTCCCATATTAATGGCGGTTTTCATAATATCTTTTAATAAATAGTCGGGTAGCTGGCTCCTGATGTCTCCTAAGCTTCCGCCTTGGATGGCCTTAACTAAGGCGGCTATTCTTTGTTTATCACCAAGCATGCCCGGCCCGGCATTTTTAATGGCTGCGATTAGCTCTTCTGGCGTTTCTCCAATTTTTCCTGCCCTTTCTTTAATTTTAGATTCGGTGCGGACTTGAGCTTTAGCGTCAAGCGTTCTAGCGGCCCGACGACCCAATCCAGCTGCTAGCTGGGCCCCGCCTAGCGTGGATATATTGAGCAGGCCCCTGCCTAAAGTCCGGGCCACTCTTTTGCCGCCAGTGCTCCACTCCGCTTTTTCTTTGTCGGTTTCACCACCGAATAAAAATCGCCCCGCCTTACCAGTTTTGGCCCTAAATTGGTGTCCTCTGGCCCAGTCTTCATAACCTTCTTGTCCGGGCTTTAAGGCTGTGCCAGCCTTCCTTTTCCATAAATTGCGGGCTCCAACTCCAGCCGCCAGTGCTCCAGCAGCAGCTCCAGCAGCAGCATATTTGACGGGTGCCTTCGCCGCTTTTTTAGCGTAACCCTTGGCTCTACTGCTAACATTTTTAGCTGCACCCATGATGCCACCAGTTCCCATGGCGTTGATTTTAAGGGCCATGATTAGGCCGAAAATCAAAAAGATAATGGCGGCAAAAAATGGCGCGATGTTGTTGAACACTCCAGCAGTTGGTTCTTGCCCCAAGGATTCATTTTTGAGCATTGTTTTAGACATCAAAACAGCGTGTTGGGCTAAATATATGAAAAAGCTTGCTGGCACCACAATAAAAGCCCATTGTAGGAATTGGCTCCACCACATATCAAAGTATTTTTTCCACCTATCAAATACCCAAAAGAAAAACATTATAGGAGACAAGATTACTAGAATCCATAAAGCCGGTGCCCTGACAAAAAATAAGGCGCCAAACAATATTAAAATTCCAGCCGAAGCTACGCCGAAGAAAATCAACATTAAAACTTGCAATAGCATTGAACCGCTGCCAATGATGTCTAATTTGTTCTCCCACAAGAGGCTCCTTTGGGTCTTAAAGAGGTCGGCAATGGTAGAGAAGTCAATACTTTGTAAAAAGAAGCTGGCTAGGATATTGGCCACATCAACAATGGCGCCGCAGATCACCGGGCTAAAGTTGATAAATAAAGCCACAACTAAAAGCTTAGCAAAGGTTTTTTGAGTATTGAAGCTAGTTAGGTTAAGGGCCGTGGACAGGCCGATATAGGCTAACCCCACAATGAACATTATATTGGTCATATCCCGCAGCAAGGTCCAGCCGATACTAATAACTTCGTTGTTGGCGGGGTTTGTTAGAGAAACATTAAAAAGGCCTTGAGCCGCTTTTTGTAAAAACCAATTGCCAAAAGAAATGGCAAACTCCGAGATGGCCAAGATTATCTGCAATAAAGTGGAAACCAAGAGAGAGGGCAAGGCCATCAAGGCTTGGCTCCAAAAACCAGCTTTGGCAAATTGCAAAGGAATAAAAATTATAGCTAAAACAATCAGGCCCAATAAAAAAATGGTCCGTTTTTTGTTTCGTTGCCAAAAAGGAAGAGAAAACATTTTTGAAGCTATTGAAACATTATAACAGAAAAAGAGAAGTCAAGAAATGTTGATAAATCTAATTTCCAAAAGAGTTGCTTAGCCTTATCCAGTCATTCAATGAGAGGTTTTCGGCTCTTTGGGTCGGGGAGATATGATTGGCCATTAGCCACTTTTGCGTTTGTTCTTTGGTGAATTTAAGGGCCCTGGAAAAATTATTAAGCACTTGTTTTCTGGGCTGGCTAAAGCCAGCAGTAACAATTTTAGAGAAGATGTCTTGATCCACCTGTTTTTTATATTTATCACTGGGCACAATTTTAATGATTGCTGAATCCACTTTCGGGGCAGGCCAAAAACTATTTTTGGAAACATACGAAATAATTTTGGGTTGGCAAAAAAACTGGGTAAAGATAGCCAGCTTGTTGGATTGGGGTGGTGTAGCGCAAATCCTTTGAGCTACTTCTTTTTGTATCATCAAAATCATGGATTCCGGTGGCTGTTGAGCCGCCAAAAACATCATTATAACCGGCTTAGTAATATAGTAGGGCAGATTAGCCACTATCTTGTATTGTTGGGGACAATTAGAAGGTTGGAAATCCAATATATCAGAGCCCATTAATTGGACATTGTTTATTTTCTCATTAACTAATTTTACTTGGAGGTGCTTGATTAAGCCCCGGTCCTTTTCCACGGCAATTACCTTTTTAACTTTTTTAGCCAGGGCCAACGTTAAAGCACCCAAACCCGGGCCAATCTCTATAACCGTGTCGTCGGGTATTAGTTCAGCAGCTGAAATCATTTTTTCAATGATGCCCTTGTTAACCAAAAAATTTTGGCCCAATCTTTTGTTCGGCTTTAACTCTCTCCCGTTTTTCAATTGACATTTTTGGTTAATCATTTTTTTCTATACTTGTCTCTTGACTTAGCTCATAAAAGCAAGCTAAAATTATCTTAGACAAAGGTATTTAAAAGGTAATAATTTATTACTGGAGTCAAACAATTCCTTTCTGAATGGTTTAGCCAAAGCAGAGCCAAACAGAGTCAGGAACAAACAAGTAAGTTAAAAAGGAGAGGGCTTTCTCCGCTTTTTAGTTTAGGGATAGCCATGCTGGTTTTATTAATTTTAGCCACCCTATCTCTATCCTTTTTGGGGCAGAACAAAACAGCCAGTGTCCATCGCGATGTTTTTGGAGTAGAGCATTATCTTTTTGCTAATGCCGTTCCTGCCAGCCAAGCTCCTGATTTAAGTATTATTGAAAATGCTGTTTTAGCTCCACAAGCACCCGCCTTTTTAGTTAAGGGTAAAACCCTCGCTTCTTTGGACGGACAGGAGTCTTTAGGGTCTGGAGCGAAGAACGAGCCCGATGAATATATCGTTGAGAAGGGTGATACTTTAAAATCTTTAGCTGAAAAATTCGGTATTTCTGTGGAAACAATCGCTTGGGCCAATGATTTAAGCACCAAGGCTACCTTAAAGTCTGGTCAAAAGTTAATTATTTTGCCCGTTTCCGGCATTTTGCATTTAGTTAAAAAGGGCGACACGATTAGCGAGATAGCCCAGCTTTATAAGGCCGATGTTCAGGATATTATTAACTTTAATGGTTTGGATGGAGCTGACATTTGCATTGGTGATTTATTAATTATCCCGGGTGGCAACAAGCCAAAAGTTGCTCAACCCCGCTATACTACCGTACCTTTATCGCAAAGTTATTTCATCGTTCCTATGCCTTTGCCGTGTAAAATTACTCAAGGAGCCCATTGGTTTAATGCTGTTGATTTTGCCAACGGTAATTGTGGCGACCCAGTGTTTGCAGCAGCTGGAGGTGAAGTGCAAAAGGTTAGTTATGGTAATAATTCTGGTAATTATGTTAAAATTGTCCACCCCAACGGCGCCATCACTACTTATGGCCATTTAGCTAAGGCCCAAGTGATAGCGGGTG
Organism: Minisyncoccota bacterium; assembly: GCA_028712605.1. GTDB lineage: Bacteria > Patescibacteriota > Minisyncoccia > Minisyncoccales > CG1-02-41-26 > JAPLWD01. The sequence continues at coordinate 29,064 of JAQTPV010000002.1, forward strand.
AAAAAGTTTCGCAGGGTCAGATTATCGGACAAATTGGCTATACTGGTTATACAATCCCCAAGGGGCCTGAAGGTTGCCATCTGCACTTTGATGTGATGTTTGCTGAAAATCCCTTTACCCGTTTAGCGGTCGGCTCTACGATTGCTAAGTAGCGAACCGGATATGTGGCCAGAGAGAACCTCTAAAAGAGGTTTTTTAGTTGCTGTCGCGTTTTCTGTACATTAAGGCTTCGTTAAGATTGTCAAAGGTGATTCTATCATTTTTTTCTAAGTCGGCAATAGTTCTAGCCACTTTTAAAACTCGGTGGTAGCCTCGAGCCGACAAATGCCCGCTTTCCACATATTTTTTCAATAGATTTTCTGTCTTTGGTTCAAGTTGGCAGTATTGTTTAATCTGGGGTATGTTCATTTCCGCATTAGTTAAAATTTTTGTTTCTTGGAATCTTTGGCCTTGAAGATTTCGGGCTCTTTGAATCTTTTCTTTAATTTGGCCACTGGTTGCCTGGCCTTCATTATTTTTTAACTCTTCATATTTCACGCTGTTGACCCAGCAGAAAATATCCATTCTATCCATTAAGGGTCCTGATAACTTTCTTCGGTACGAGGCCACTTGCGAGCCAGTGCAGGAGCATTCTTTTTCTGGGTGGTTGTGAAAACCGCATGGGCAAGGATTAGCTGAAGCGATTAAAATAAAATTGGCCGGATAAGAAATATTGTGTCTAGCCCTTAGAATGCTGATTTCTCCCTGTTCTAACGGTTGCCGTAAGGATTCTAAAACATCGCGATGAAACTCCGGGAATTCATCTAAAAACAAAACACCCCGATGGGCCAAGGTAATTTCACCGGGTTTGATTGGGGAGCCTCCTCCCACCAAGGCGCTTTCTGAAGCAGTATGGTGTGGGGCCCTGAACGGCCGCTGGTTAACAAAGGGCTTATCCGATTTTAATAATCCAACTAAGCTGTAAATTTTAGTTAACTCCAGCATCTCTTGGGGTTCTAGGTTTGGCAAAATGGAAACGACCGCTTTAGCCAATAAAGTTTTACCAGTGCCGGGCGGCCCTTCTAAAAAAATATTATGTCCGCCGGCAGCTGCAATTTCCAAGCCTCTTTTGGTATGGGTTTGCCCGCTAATAAAAGCAAAATCAATGTCCCAATCCTGGATATTGTTTACTAAGCTATCTTTATCTAAAACAGCTGATTCAATTTGAACTCGTCCCTCTATATAATCAAGCACTTCTTTAATATGGCCAGCCCCGATAATCTTTAAGGTATTTTGATTATCTAATAAATTAGCTAAGCAGGCTTCTTTAGAATTATCCTTTGGCAAAATGATTTCCGAAAATCCTTGCTCTTTAGCTAATAAAGCTAAAGCTAAAGCGCCGGGCACTGCTTTTAATCTGCCATCTAAGGCTAGTTCGCCGATTAACAATCTTTTCTCTGGCTGAAACTTGGTCTGCTGGGTGGCCAATAAATAACCCAAGGCAATCGGCAAGTCATAAAGGCTACCCTCTTTTTTTAAGTCAGCTGGCGCTAAATTAACAATTATTCTTTGGGTTTGAGAATGTGGTGGGGCTAAATTTATGCTTTTAATAGCTGAATTCACTCTTTCTTTGGCTTCCTCAATGGCCTTATCAGCTAAGCCAACAATGCCAAAAGACCGTAAGCCCCTGTTGGCGGCTACTTCTATTTCAATCAGCTGGCCGCTTAACCCGCGAAGTACCGCTGAATAAACCCTTGAAACCATAATTGATCAATAATTATTCTATTCTATCACAGATTATGTTCATTGATACAGCTTGGTCTATTTGTTAATTCAAAAATAAGGTCGGCCACTTATTGAGGTTCTTTATGTGGTTATATAACGTACGACTCTTTATAAACCCGTATCGTAGTTATACAAGGAGGACAGTTTTCTGGCCGACACATTTTTTGTTACAATTAAGCTATGAATACTAAAATATTAGGAAGCAAGGGTGAAGAAGCTGCGGTGCAGTATCTGAAAAAGAAGGGCTATCGGATTTTGGAAAGGAATTTCAAAACTAAGTGGGGTGAGTTGGATATTGTGGTCCAAAAAGACGGCAAGATTATTTTTGTTGAAGTGAAAACTTTGCGGCAAAAGAGCGATTTTGCCCCAGAAGATCAAGTTAATTTCAAAAAGAAACAGCAATTGATCAAGATGGCGCAGATTTATCTTTCGTACAAACATTTGTCGTTAGATATTGATTATCAAATCGACATTGTGGCCATTGAGGTTGATTGGGCCGTTGAGGTCGTTAACGTTAAACATTTCAAAAACGCTATTGCAGACCATGGATAAAAGGGGTATCCTAAGAACAGTCGCTCCTTTTGGAGGCGCGGTTAATTAAGCAGAAGACGACAGGAGACAAGGTGCAGGACATTTAAAGCACCTGTTGGAGCCGCCACAGGTTCCCCTCCCCTGAACTTTGTTCTCCTGTCTTCTAAATTTGACAGGTTATTTTTTATTTGCTAAATTGAAATTGAGCTCGGTTCTGACTTTGAACGCGAGTCTTATTTTTACTAAATTTTGAATATGGACCTTAAATCATTTTCGTCCGCGATTGCGGAAATTGCTGAAGAAAGGGGCATTCCCGAAGATAAAATTTACGATATTATTTCAGAGGCCATTGCTTCAGCCTATAAAAAAGAATATGGCAAAAAGAAGCAAAAGATTGTGGCTAAACTGGAAAAGAAAACCGGTGAGCTTTTGTTTTGGCAGGTGAAGCAAGTAGTCATTCCTGAAATGCTATTAAGCGATGAGGAAATTCAAGAGCTGAAAAGCCGCCGGGCCGAGTCTGAACAAAGACCGGTTAGCGATGAAGAGTTAGAGGTTGGTGAGGGAGAGGAAAGAAAAATTCGTTTTAATCCCGAGAGGCATATTTTATTAGAAGAGGCAGTTAAAATTGAGCCAGATATTAAGGTGGGCGAGGAGCTAAAAATTCCCCTGGAAACCAAGGAGGATTTTGGCCGCATTGCCGCTCAAACTGCCAAGCAGGTTATTTTGCAAAAGATTAGAGAGGTGGAAAAAGAAGAGGCCTACAAAGAATTTAGCGACAGAGAGGGTGAGGTGGTGTCAGGCATTGTACAGCGCGTGGAAAAGAGTGCTATCTTTTTAGATATTGGTCGAGCTTCGGGCATCTTGCCCCATAAAGAGCAGATTTTTGGTGAAACTTATCGGCCAGGCCAACGCTTAAAATTATTTGTTCTAAAAACAGAAACTACTCCCAAGGGCCCATTAGTGGTTTTATCCAGAATTTATCCCAAGTTAATCTCTAAACTTTTTGAATTAGAGGTTCCTGAAATTGGAGCCAAGCAAGTAATTGTTAGGGCTATTGCCAGAGAAGCTGGCTCTCGCAGTAAGGTAGCAGTTTCTGCTGAAGAGGAGGGAATTGATCCAATTGGCGCCTTGGTGGGACAGAGAGGCACTCGTATTAATGCTGTGATTAATGAATTGGGCGGTGAAAAAATAGATGTAATTTTATGGGATGAAAAGCCAGAGAAGTTTTTGGCCAATGCCTTATCGCCAGCTAAGGTTTTAGAGGTTAGAGTATTGCCTAAAAATAGAGCTCAAGTGATTATCCCTGACGATCAACTATCTTTAGCGATTGGCAAGGAGGGTCAGAACGTTAGGCTAGCTGCTAAGCTAACGGGCTGGAAGATTGATGTTCGGTCATTAGCTCAATTTGAAGAAGACAAAAAAGAGGGCCGCGTGCCCTTTGGTGAGGACGAAGAAGTAGCGAAGGTTGAAACGTCAACGGAGCCAGACGCTGAATCAACAGAGACCGAACCAGAGCCGCAATAATTTTTTAGACTGTTAATAAAATAGTTATTCAAAAACCCCGCTTCAAGCGGGGTTTTTGATGTAGGTCTTTTTTATTGACCGGCGCTCTGTTCTTCTCGCCAAGCCTGGTCTTCCAGCCACCGTTTATGGGGTCCTTGCCAACCGGGCTTTTTGCTTAGTTTTGCCCCTAAAACCATTTGCAAAACTGGTATAAATTGTTCCTGAACGGTTTTAAGTTGTATTCGGGCGTTTTCAATAGCCGCATTGGCTTTTTCTGGATCAAAATAATCAATATTGGTAATGGTTTCTCCTGATAATGTAACTTCTCCGCTAATCGGAACATCCATGCCTTCTATTTTATTAATAGATACAAGTACTTCTCCGGATTGCGGATTTAAATAAAAGAAAAATGGTTGTTTTCTTTCAACTATTAACTTAAGCGCAGCTTCGGTGCCTTCTGGCACAACCTTTACAGGGAATTCAGATAGGCGGTTTGGTATATGAAGTTCAATATGTTGTTCTGGTTTCTTATTTTCTTCAGGCCTCTTTTTGTCTCCACCGCCGAACTTCCAAAAGTTTTCAAAAGCCATTTTATTTTGTTTAATAATTTTTACTTTTAGACCTTTATTTATTGTTTAATAAAATTACAAGTATTCTTATTCCAAATTAAGTCATACAAATGAGTCTCATCGTTTTGAGCGTCAAAGGAGGTCGCTTTAATTTCATCACCTTGGAAATTAAAGTCAGCCTCTCTCTGTGGCGTTCCTGTTTCTTGGGCTACTGTTTTACTTTGGAAAATGCCATTTTCTATCCATATCAATTCAACGTTACTGGCGCCATAGCCCTGCCAGGCCGTTCCTTGCAGCGAGACTATATAAGCTTTGTTTTGGCAGTCATAGAAGTTTAATTCAATTGAGTCAGCGGATAGTTGCTGCACATTGCTTATGATTTTTTCCCCATTTGGGTCAATAACGCCCAAAAAGGCGTGTTCTATACCCATAGCATGAGGGCTTGTTGGGTATTGATTGGATTCATCAAAAAGCATCATATCCTCATTGGGCTTCAGTCCCCCGTTAATTCCGTAACGGATTACAGCAAGTATGTTTTCTGCTGAATTGCCCATGAAGTTTTTCTCTACAATATTGCTGACGCAATATATTTCAGCTGATCGCCAAGGGTTTTCTACTTGTTGGAGTTGGGCGGTTGATGGGTCATAAAAACAATCTGGTCTATTCTTTGTTTGGGTGAGGGCCTTGGTAGGGAAAAACAGTTTGAGTATTTTTGCATTCCCCATTTCTTTTTTTGGCTGACCGTTTTGATTTCTAACTATTGGCTGTATGATGATATCGTTGTTGCCAAAATTTTTCCAGAGCAAAAGGCCAACTTCGGTAAGGCTAATAATTACTAAAATGGCCACTAATATTAGAAGCTTATCGTTATTTTTACTAGGCATACTTTATTCTAAGGGTATTTTATTCCAAAATCAATAAAACCTTTGTGCTATAGGCATTATAAATTAAAATCGGGCGAGCGCATTTAGGCGCTCCCCGATATTCCTTGGTGGTTGGTTGTTTTGTGCTTTTGTTAGGGTCCTTAGATAGAACCCAAGGTTGAAAAACTTTAGGGCCCACCTATCGTTCGCCTGGCCCTTTAGTTCTTTTTTGGAGGCATCCCTTAGATAACTAAGAATTGCCCCGTTGAGAGTTAAGGGCCATTTCCAAGTAATGAAACTTGGGAATATGAAATTGGGCACCGAGAAATAATCGTCAAACTCGAACGCCTTACAGGCGCAGAGTTTTTCAATTAGCTCATCTAGGTGGGTTTTATTATTCATTTTGATATGGTGTTTGAGACGCGAATGATAAACCATATCAAATAATCCCTCTGGCAGGTCCTGTAAAGAAAACAGATCGGTGTTGCAGATCGCCAACTGGATTTTAGCGGCCTCTTTAGTTTTTTGGCACAAGATGGTGAGATTTTCGTGGTCAACCTGTTTGATTATTTGAAAATCTACCACACCTCTGCTCGCCAGCCCATTTAAGTTTTGGGCGGCTTCATCTTCAATTTGTAAAGAGTTATCAATACCAATAATAACCATCGGTATTGATAAATTCCTAATCGTCATCGCCTCTGCTAGCTGTCTTTCTACTTCCATTGTGCCGCAACCCAAACTTAATAGCAGGGTTGGTTCGTTGCTTGAATAGGGGAGCTCGGTTAATAGGGCTTGTTTAAGTGGCTCTATAAGCCCAGGGAATTTCAATCTTTCGAGCCGCCCTAGCTGTCTATGGGTTTCTGCCTGCCATTTTAAAAATGGCAAATCCATAAATTCTTGGATCTCTTGTCGGTTTTTTCTTAATCCCGGTGCCTCAGTTAAAAGCCACCAGACATAAGAAAACCACGAATGAGCGGCCTGAAAAAATTTTTCATTAATTCTAACCGCCGGGTCGTAGCCGTTTCCCACTATACCATTCAAGTCTTTGATAACCTGATCAAGAAGGTCTTTCCGATTCATAATATTCTCCTTATCGTTAACCACCTACTATTTAAAAACATAGCATAAAACCAGAAAAAGTGCACTATTTTCAAGCCTCAAACGCCGAAATTGAGAACTGCAAAAATGAAACCCTCTGATGAGGTTGTTGATTTTGAGGAGGGCGTTAAGCTTTTTTATCTTCTATTAACTTCAAAATAACCAAGAGGATTAGAAAGCCTAAGGTTAAAAGCCCTAAGGTTGGCAATAGCTGGTCGGTTACAGGGCTGAACTCTCCACCAGGAACAAAAGGCGGGATCCTCCAAATCAATAGCAGCATGAACCCAGTGAAAACAACGCCAAGGGTTATGGCAATAACGCCGATTAATCTTTTAAACATATTTTGTTAATTTAATTTTTTAGTTAGACCTTTGATATTTTTTGTTGGATAAAAATTTTATCAACTTTTTTAGGTGGACAGTCCCGGGTTTCACTTTTAGCAATTCTTTTTTGTTTACCCATTTATATGTTGAGTGCTCGGGACTTAATTTTATTTTCCCACTTAGATATATCCCTTGAGCTACAATTTCAATTGACCATTGTGTCTTATGGGGCATGGCCCAGAGCATTAAAACGTTCGTGAGCCTAATCTTAATTCCAGCTTCTTCCATTGTCTCTCTTAGGGCGGCCCCTAATGGTTGTTCGTTAAATTCAATGCCGCCCCCGGGTAAATCCCAATGTCCTGGCTCATCTTTATCCGAACCACTTTTTTTGAGGATTAGATATTTATCCCTTTTTCTGATTAAAACATGGATACCAGCACAAAAATTTTTCATAACCTATATGGACTTGGCGAGAATCGGACTCGCGTCTCCGCAATGCGAGTGCGGCGTATTGCCACTATACTACAAGCCCTTTTGATTTATTCTAAATGCATTTTAGCTGAAAAGCAATGAAAATTCGTTGCATTTTCAGGCATTTCAGGCTTAAATAGTTTTATGCGATTAAGCGGATTTGATTATAATTTACCTAAGGAATTGATTGCTCAAAAACCAGCCGAGCCTCGCGATTCCTCAAAGTTGCTAGTCATTAATAGGACAAAGAGGGGGTTTTTGCATAAACGATTCCGCCACATTGGTCAGTTTTTGCAAAAAGGCGATGTGATAGTTTTGAATTGCTCTAAGGTTTTACCGGCTCGTTTAAGGGGAAAGAAGGTATTAACCGGCGGCTTCGTTGAGACTTTATTGCTTGCCCCTGTTACTAGAAAAAGCAGCGATTTTATTTGGCAAAGCCGTTGGAAAATCATTGGCAAGCCTAAATTAATTGTTGGGCAGCAAATTAATTTTACTAAGGGGTTGGAGGGCGAGATTGTTGAGGATTCTGGATATGAGAAGATAATTGAATTTAATCAAAAGGGCGAGCTATTGAGAAAGCTTATTTTTGCGCTGGGCGAAACGCCGGTTCCACCCTATATCCATTCCAGGTTGCCTGAGAAAAAGTTAAGGCAAAAATATCAGACAGTTTATGCTGAAAGACTTGGGTCAGTGGCCGCTCCTACAGCCGGCCTTCATTTTACCAAGAGATTGATCAATAATTTGAAGAGAAAAGGGGTAATTTTTCAATATATTACTTTGCATGTTGGTTTGGGCACCTTTCAGCCGGTAAGCGTTGCGAATGTGGAAGAGCATAAAATGTCAGCTGAATGGGCCACGATTGATAAAAAAACCGCTGATTTTCTGAATAAAGCCAGGGCTAAAGGACAAAGAGTAATTGCGGTGGGCACTACAGCCGCCCGCACTTTGGAGAGTTTTGCGGAAGATGGTAAATTGAAAGCAGGCGAGAAAATGGCGGACATTTTTATTTACCCCGGTTATCAATTTAAATTTGTCGATGCTTTGGTAACAAATTTTCACTTGCCTAAATCTACCCCGCTTTTATTGGCGTCAGCCTTTAGCGATAAAGAGTTGATTTTACTAGCCTATAAAGAGGCAATAAAGAGAAATTATCAATTTTATAGCTTCGGTGATGCCATGATGCTTATTTAGCCATGTTTCAAATAATCAAACATTCAAGAATCTCTAAGGCTAGAATTGGAAAGTTAAAAACGTTGCACGGAACCGTGGAGACACCTTTTTTTATGCCCATTGCTACTAAGGGGGCGGTTAAAAATTTATCACCGCAAGAGTTAAAAGAAATAGGGGCGGATATTGTTTTATCTAATACCTTTCATTTAATCATTAAGCCGGGATTGGCTGTTTTAAAAAAGGCGGGTGGGTTGCACAAACTAACGGGCTGGGACGGACCTATTTTAACTGACTCCGGAGGTTATCAAGTTTTTTCTTTATCAGGCCATAGAAAAATTAATGATGAGGGGGTTCAGTTTTGCTCTCCCTTAGACGGTCAAAAAATATTTTTATCACCCGAGGAGTCAATAAGGGCACAAAACATAATTGGCTCTGATATCATTATGGTTTTAGATGAGTGCCCGGCTTTTGTGAAAGAGAAAAAGGTTATTGAAAAAGCAGTTGACAGGACAACTCTTTGGGCAAAAAGAAGCAAGAGCTATTTTAAGAAATCTTTTAAGAACAAAAAGCCGTTGATGTTTGGGATAGTCCAGGGAGGAGTCCTCCGTGATTTAAGAGAGAAGTCAGCGAAAGATTTAGTTGGAATTGGGTTTGATGGTTATGCTATCGGCGGCTTGTGTTTGGGCGAGCCCAACAACAAGA
>JAQTPV010000033.1 GCA_028712605.1 Minisyncoccota bacterium
CGGGAAGTTTCGGATATTGTTTTAACACAAAAGGATTTAAGGGTAGTGATCAATGGTGTTAAGAATGGCCGAACTATTTTTTCTAATATTAATAAGTATATTAAGTGCGCTTTGTCTAGCAATTTTGGTAATTTTTATTCTATTGCGATCATTTCTTTATTTATTCCATTTTTACCAATGTTGCCTGTTCAAATTTTGCTGGGCAATTTACTGTCTGATTTTCCCTTAATCACCATTGCTACTGATGCCATTGATCCTGAAGAGCTGAAAAGACCCAAGATGTATCAGCTGCGGCATATGGTTTCTTTAATTATTATTTTAGCCTTAATCAGCACCATGTTTGATTTTATCTTTTTTGCTATTTTTTATCACCGCTTACAACCAGCTCAAATGCAAACGCTTTGGTACGTTGAAAGCATTTTAACCGAAATCGCCTTAATATTCTCTATTAGAACTTCGCGCTTCTTCTTAAAAGCTAAGAGACCCTCTTGGCCTTTAATACTTTTTACTGTTTTTGACGCTATCTTAATTGTGGCTTTGCCATTTTTAGCTTTTGGTCAGCGAGCCTTTCATTTCACTACTCCGCCTATCCCTTATCTACTTTTAGTATTTGGGCTGGTGGCTTGTTACTTTGTTCTAAGCGAACTAGCCAAGCTTGCTTACTTCAAATGGTTGATGCCACACCACAAACCCGCTTAAAATTTAAATACAAAACACAATGCGAGAGTGTGAATAATTTTCGATTGACAAATGCTTGGGATTGGTTAGGTTTAAATTAGAAACTTAAGCTCGGGTAATAGTGGAAACTATTATCCTTTTAAATTATATATGGGCTAGAGGAGGACTTATTATGAGAGATTCTTTAAGTTTTTTTGGTAAATTTGGTAACAAAGAGAACGACTTTGGGGCGGTGTTGATAAATGTGCCGAAAATTTTATTGACCTTTTGGTACCTATTCGAACTTTTTCAAGACTCGAGGCCAATAGTTCTTACTATAATAATTTTTTTGATAGTGGCCTATGATTTGGCTGATGGCAAGTTTGTCAATTGGAAAAGATCTTGGTTAAGAAGGCTATCGGATAATCTTACTGATAAAATAGTTGTCAACGTGATTGCTATGACTACCATATGGCATTTTGGCATGCCTACTATTTGGTGGCTTCCATTCTTGGCAAAAGATTTTTTGCTTCTTGCTGGCGGATTTTCTTTGTTGAGAAGGGGCTTAGTAATATTTCCCAATTCCTTCCACAGACTTGCTTTATCCTTCGTGGCTATTTTTGGGATGTCTATTTTATGGTATAGGGGAAATTTTTTACCTCTATTTTGGGGGCTTACAGTTGTTTTAACTTATGCTTCTTTGATTGATTTTGCTGGTATCTTTATAAAGTTAAAATCGATTAAAGGGATGGACAGGTATTCCCCAAGACTTTTTGAAGGAATAGCATGCTTGCTGGCTATGTTTGCAGCTTTTAGTCAGGTAGTATTTGCTGACCAGTCAAACAGACAATTGCCAAAACATATAGCTATAATATGTGATGGTAATAGGAGATACGCTGTTAAGCAAGCTATCTCATCCGAGCAGGCCTATTTAAGGGGGGCTGGCGCAGGGCTTAATGTAGCATTAAATTGTCAAAAATTAGGCATAGAATACTTAACAGCATACGTTTTATCTGATGAGAATCTACAGCGCGATGCAGGAGAGATTGATGCTATAAAACGTGCAGCAAATTATTTTCTCGCAGAATGTGGAAGGTTAGGTATAAAAGCCGGCTTAGTTGGACCGGATTCCTTAATGGCGCCAGATTTTGGAGGAAATAGTCTGTTAAAAGTAACTCTTGCCTCTGGTAGTTTTACATCCTTAAACGGTTTACCCGATGTAGATTTGATAATACGCACTGGCGGACGGCATCGGCTTAGTGGGTTTGTTAATGGAAAAATTGGGTACGCTGAAATAAATTTCAGCAAGACTCTTTGGCCGGAATTTTCTTCAATAGATTTCAAAAGGGCGTTAAGCTGGTATTCGAAGCAGTTAAGAACATTCGGTATTTAGAAAAATTCATCTTCCGGTACAAATAAATATATTAGAATTGCAGGGTTGTGAAATTAAAACTTCGTAACCCTCTTTTTATTTGGTTTTTTGTAAGTATTGAGTATAATAAAGCATTCAAAGTTATTAGCGAATACAATATATGGACTTAGAAAAATTAGAAGAAATTTTAAAAGACGAGCCGAAGTTCAGGCTACAGCAAGCCAAGCAGGCGATTTTTAAGAATTTGATTGGGAATTGGCAGGAGGCCATTAGTTTGCCACAAGCCTTAAGGGAAAAATTAAATCAGGAGTGCCCCTTAGAAATCAAGGCCGAAGTTTTAAGCGCTCAAGATAGGCAATCGCAGAAAGCGGTTGTCACCCTGGCAGACGGGTTTTTAATTGAAACGGTTTTAATGAGGCACAAGGATGGGCGGGCCACGGTTTGTGTTTCATCGCAAGTTGGCTGCCCTGTCGGCTGCTTATTCTGCTTAACCGGTAAACTTGGTTTTAAGAGAAATTTAACCAGTATGGAAATTGTGGAGCAGGTTTTGTTGTGGGCTCGGATGCTAAACAAGGATGGTGATAGAGTTAGTAATATTGTTTTTATGGGTATGGGTGAGCCATTGTTGAATTACGAAAATGTAATGGAGGCAGTCAAGATTTTAAACAGCAAAAGCGGCTTAAACATTGGTATTAGGCATATTTCTATCTCCACAGTGGGCATTACAGAAGGTATTAAAAAATTAGCGGCTGAAACAATAAGGCCCAACTTAGCCCTTTCTTTACACGCTACCAATGATCAGTTACGTAATAAAATGATACCGTTGGCTGAAAACTACTCTTTGGCTGATTTGACAAGGGCGCTTGATTATTACATTAAAAAAACTAAGCAAAGAGTGATGTTTGAGTATTTAATGTTGAAAGATTATAATGATAGCGAGGGGCAAGCTGGGGAGTTAGCAAGGTTTGTTGCGCAATTTCAGAGGCCGTCTGGCTTTCCTAAGGGTAGAAATTTTTATTTCGTCAATTTAATTGCCTATAATCCAACGGCAGAGCAGCAGTCATATGGCTTTAGCGCTTCTTTACCAGAACGAATCCAAAAATTCAAAGCTATTTTAAAGGAGGCTGGTATTGAGGTCGTACAACGCTATAAATTCGGTCGGGATATTAAGGGGGCCTGCGGTCAGTTGGCTGGTAAAAATATTAGTAATAAATTATAATTTTGACTATGATCCAGCTATTCAATTTAAAATTCTTTAGTAAGAAGCAAGAAGAGAAAGGGCAGAAAAAAAGTTTTATTAATAAGTTTTTAACTCATATTGCTCGGCCATTTAGTTTGGCTAAAAGGTTAGAGCACATCAATAATAGAGGTAAGAAAAATCGATAAAATTTATGTTTGATAAATTTAAACAAATGAAGCAATTAATAGATTTACAGAATCAGATGAAGCAAGAAAAAGCCGAAGTTGAAAGGAATGGCGTTAAGGTGGTGGTGAATGGCAAAATGGAGGTGGAGGAAGTAAGGTTGAATCAACAGATGGCTCCCCAAGATCAGGAGAGGATTGTTAAGGATTGTATCAACGAAGCCGCCAAGCAAGTGCAAATGAAAATGGCTTCCAAAATGTCTAATATGCCCGGATTTGGGCTGTAAATTATGTCTGTTCCATATATTATTAATTCCAGGGGTGAGCAAGAACCATTTTCGGTTAAAAAAGTGGAAAGATCGGCCAGAAGGGTTGGCGCTTCAGGTAAATTAGCCCAAAAGATAAGCCAGGAAATCGCTCATAATGTTTATACTGGCATTTCCACTAAAGAGATTTTTAGGCAGGTAAAGAGGATGCTTCACCGAGAAGCACCCCCAGCTGCTTTAAGGTTTAGTTTAAAAGAGGCCATGCAGCTATTGGGCCCGACGGGTTTTCCTTTTGAGCAATATATCGCTGAAATATTTGAGTCTTGGGGCTTTAGAATAAAAACCAATCAATTAGTGTCTGGCCATTGCTGCTCGGGTTATGAGATTGACTTTTTAGCTGAAAGAGAAAGTATTTTAAAATTAGTAGAGTGTAAATTTCGTCAAGCCAGCCAAGGGATTGTACAGATTGAGGTGGCCCTAGCTAATTATGCTCGCTTTTTAGACATTAAGAACCGTTTTGACTATCAGAAGCAGCGTAAAAGTCAGCAAGAAATCAAGAGCCTTTTGGTAACCAATACCCGTTTTTCCTCTCGAGCCATCCGATACTGTGAATGTGTGGGGGTTGAGCTTTTGGGTTGGAACTATCCAAAAAATAAGGGCTTAGAATTTTTTATAGATAGTGAGGGCTTGTATCCCGTAACCATCCTACCTTCGTTCAAAAGGGAGTGGGGAGATACATTCAGCCGGAAAGGGTTGATGATGGTTAAGGATATTCTAAATACCGACCCAAACAGTTTGGGGCAGAAGCTAGGCCTTCCAGTGGCCCAGCTAAGATCTTTAATATCTGAAGCGAGTTTATTGCTGACAGAGTAGGAGGTGTTTTTTATGGTCCAGATGATTATTGCTTGGGTGTTAATCCTGTTGTGGAGCGCTAATTTTTGGCGTTTTTTGCTTTTAGGGAATTTCCGATGGGCCGCAATTCTGTTTATCGGGGCATCTGTAGTTGCCTATTTCTTTCTTGCCTTTGACAAGTTGAAGCAGAGATGCTTAATGATTTAGGGGGGATTGTATAATGATTATATGGAAGAAACTGAAAGGGTTATTGGAATCAGTGATCCGGGCCTTTTGGTCGCTGATAGTTTTATTAATTGGAAACGACAAAAAGGGTGAGCATGAAAAAGAGTAGTAATGTATTTAAGAGTGAGGAAGAACAAGAATCACGAACTGTTCTTCCTCTAAATTTTTCAATTTATTTTTTATATGAGTGCGATATTAGAAATTTTAATTGGCTTGGTGATTTTTTTAGTGTCCGCCCGCATTGCCCTACATGAACCAATAAGCCAAATCAAGGTTTAATTTATGGAAAAGTTTGTTATCAGTTTGGGCGGATCAGTGGCCTTTGATGATGGGCCTAATGTTAAGTTTCTCAAGCAGTTTTGTCTTGCCTTAAGGAACGAGATTAAGAAAGGGCGAAAGTTCATTATTATCGTGGGCGGTGGCTCGGTTTGCCGCCAATACCAGCAGGCTTCAGAAAAGATTGCTAAGGTTTCTAATGAAGGCCTAGATTGGATTGGGATTTACGCCACTCGTCTTAATGCCAGGTTGGTTGTTTCGGTGTTGGAGGGATTGCAGGTAAAAGCTAAATTTAACGAACAACTTAACACTAAAGGCTTTGGTGGCTATTCTGTGTTAGTTGGGGCTGGGGGAGTACCTGGTCATTCTAGCGATTTTACAACAGTTAAAATGGCGGTTGATTTTAAGATTAAAAGAGTAATTAATTTGGGCAAACCGGATTATGTTTACACGGCCAATCCCGACAAGGACCCAACCGCTAAGCCCTTGAAGCAAGTCACTTGGGTTGATTATTTTAAAATTATCCCTCAAAAATGGGTGCCAGGTATGAATGTGCCTTTTGATATTTTAGCCAGTCACTTGGCCCACAAAAATAATATTGAAGTTATCGTAGCCCTTGGTAAGGATATAGTTAATTTTCAAAAGATTTTGAACAATCAAAAATTTAAAGGCACCCTTTTGAGCAATGCAAAGTAAGGAGAAAGATAATTTAATAATAGCCAGATTATTTCCGGAGGAAGATGTTTATGAAAAGCTAAGGGAATTGTGCCATCAATATGACATCAAAGCGGCTGTGGTTTTATCGGGCATTGGACAATTAAAGGATATTGAGTTAGGATTTTTTAAAGAAAAAGGAGATTATGCCCCCCAAGCCTTAGATGGTAATTATGAGTTATTATCTTTGAGCGGCACTATGTTGGCTCAAGATGGAAAGACTACATTCCACTTGCACGGTGTTTTTGGTGATCTGGAGAAGAAATCTTTGGGCGGGCATTTAATAAGGGCCAAGGTTTCAGTTACCTTAGAAATAGCCCTACTGAAAACCGGCCCTCTGTTTAGGCGCCAGCTTGAGGCAGAAACTGGCTTGGAAGGAATGTTTTTGGATTAATTTTCAACGAACTAATTTTTAAGATTATGAATAGAATTATAAAAAGTATAATTGAGCTTGTGATTTTGGCGGCAGTGGTTGCTATTGGAGTTTATTTCTACCACGGCGCCCCAGAGCCAAAGCCGGCCAGAGAGGGCTCGGAAAATGAAGCTACTAGTACAGAGTCAATGGGGCGAATATTGGTGCCCTCTTCAGAGAAAAACGCTATTTTATTTATATCTTTTAACGCCGATGATTTTGCCTATTTTGAGGCGGAAGTGAAAGAATGGATGACCGCCTTTGATTTATTAAAAGATGGCACTAGCCACTTAAAATTGGACCTTCAAACTAAAGATTATGGTGATATGGGGGTTTTGGTGGAAAAAATCGGTCAGAAAAAGAATAGTGATGATGGCAAGTATTGGCTGTATTATGTTAACGGCCAATTAGCGCAAGTGGCAGCTAACAAGCAACCGCTTAAGGCTGGGGATAAAGTTGAATGGAAGTTTGAAAAATCAAGTTTTTAAAAGATATGACCCTTACTAAGATTAGAATTTCTGAAATTTTAATAGCTTTGCTTTTTGTGGCAGTTGGCATTTCGCTAAGATTGTTGCCGCACCCGCCTAATTTTGCTCCCATTGCTGCTTTAGCTTTATTTAGTGGGGTTTATTTACCCAAGGCCTTGGCGCTTTCTGTGCCGATGGCCTCAATGTTGATTTCGGATATTTTTTTAGGGTTTTATGAGTGGCAGGTTTCTTTGGCCGTGTATGGCAGTTTTTTTCTTTGTGTCTTTTTGGGTAGAGTATTAAGCAAACGAAAAAGGTGGCCTTTGATTGTTGGCAGTTCCTTGGTAGGGTCGTTAGTTTTCTTTTTAACTACTAACTTAGCAATTTGGGCTTTTACTCCTTGGTACGCTAAAACCTTTGCCGGCTTAATTAACTGTTTCTTTTTGGCCCTGCCGTTTTTTAGAAGCACCTTGCTTGGCGATTTATTTTATACGATTACCTTTTTTGGCCTTTATGGATTGGTTAATGATTGGTTTTTAGCAAGGCAGAAAAAGGCGGAAGAAGCGGCTATTCAGAATCCATAATCCATAATTATGCTCATTGCTGGCTTGCAAAAATTTTCTTTGGGTGATTGGGCGGGTGAACCGGCCTGCGTCATTTTTTTGGCTGGTTGTAATTATCAGTGCCCTTGGTGTAATTACGTTGATTATTTTGATCCAGTAGCAGGTTTAGAAGAAAAAGCTCTTTGGAAGTTTTTAGAAGAGCAGACAGATAAGCTTAAGGTCTGCGTGATTAGCGGAGGTGAGCCGACTATTCATCCAGACCTGCCTGATTTTTTGAGGGGAATAAAAAATTTGGGTTATAAGGTGAAGCTGGAAACTAATGGCTCTCATCCTCAAATGCTGGCTGATTTAACGAAGGACAACTTAATTGATTTTATTTCGTTAGATGTTAAGGCCCCTAAAGAAAAATACGGTTTTTTAATTGGTTTTCCACAGGACTCTTTAAACTATCTTTTGAGTCAGATAGACCAAAGCCTGGCCTTTCTAAAAAAAGGCTCGGTGGATTACGAATTAAAAACTACCGTTGGCACCTTTTTAACTCCTGATGATGTTTGGCAGATAGTCCACTGGATTAAGCCGGCTAAAAAATATTCATTGATTAATTTTCAGCCCCGTGGCACTTTAGATAGCGGCTTTGGGGCTTTTGAGCCCTACGGCTTGGAGTATTTAGCAAGGCTTAGGGACAAAATCGCCCCTTTCTTTGAGACTTGCGAGGTTAGAGAGGGTGCTCTGCGGCCAGGCCTGTTTTAATGTCTTATTCTCAAATCTTACTTGGTCTATCGGTTGCTTTTATTGTCGGGATTTTTATTACTTCTTTTTTGGTTGTTCCTGCTTGGCTCTTTTTAGAGCTTTTTTTATTGGCTTTGCTCTACGTCTTGATTTTTCGGAAAGAAAAAGCCATTGTAATTTTTAGTTTGTGTTTGTTAGTTTTGGGCCTCGGGCTTTACAGGGGGCAGCACCCAGCCACCCCTTCCTTTTCTTTGCAATTTTTGGGTCCTTGGCAAGCTAAGTTAGCTAACCAAATCAATCAAAATTTATCGCAGCCAGCCTCCAGTATTTTAGCTGGTATTTTAGTAGGCCAGCAGGGACAGATTGATTATCAATGGAAACAAAAGCTTAATATCACCGGCACCCGTCATATTACAGCGGTTTCAGGTACGAATGTGTTGCTGCTGGCAGAAATGTTGGTGATACTTGGGTTTGCAATCGGCCTTTGGCTGCGGCAGGCGCTTTGGGTTTCTTTAATT
>JAQTPV010000003.1 GCA_028712605.1 Minisyncoccota bacterium
TCTTGCACCACACCACCCACATTGGCAGCCTTAAGGGCTGGGGCATCATTGGTGCCCTCTCCTATAAAACCAACCTCGTACTTTTTCTGCAATGATTTGATAATCTTATACTTAGTTTGCGGCGCAATCCTAGCGAACACCGAAAAATCACAGCAGGTCTTATCAAAATCAGCCTCAGCTAAGGCGTCTAACTTTTCACCCAAAATTACGTGCGAAACATCACTAATCAAACCAACATTGCGCGCTACGTCCCCCGCCACCTCCTGACTGTCTCCTGTGATAATTTTTACCTGAATACCTAGTTTTTTAGCTAGCTTAATAGCCGCATGAGCCGTATCTTTTAAGGGGTCGACAAAAGCCAGATAGCCCAAAAATGTCATGTCCTTTTCATCTTGTTCGCTGAAATTGGAACCATTAAATGGCTTATAGGCCACAGCTAAAATCCTCTTGCCCATAAGGCCCCGTTCTTTAATTTCTTCTTTTAGGCTTTCTGGGCTTTGCCCATCTGGAAAAGTTGAGCAAAACCGCAAAACAGATTCAGGCGCTCCCTTCATAATGACAATTCTTTCCTTAGTGCTTTCAACTAGAACACTATTTCTCATTCTCACTGAGTCAAACGGCACTTCAGTAATTATTTTATAATTATTCAACTGCTCTTTGGTAAAAGTTGTAGCTGCGTTGAATAGAGCGCTATCAAAGGAACTAATGACAGCATCGGTCTGTTCCCCAATATAATTGGAAGATAAAAGACCGAATAAAACACAGGTTTCCGTTTCTGGTGAATAGATTGCATCCAAAGTAAGCTTATTCTGCGTTAGGGTGCCCGTCTTATCAGCACACAGAACCTCAATGTTGCCCAAATCCTCAATAGCAGTTAAGCGTCGGGCTACCACTTTTTCACGGGCCATTTTCAAGGCACCACTAGATAAAGCAAAGGTAGCCACTACAGGCAAGGCTTCAGGTAAAATACTCACCACTAAGGCAACGCAAAAAATTAAAAAGTCTGAAAAATCTTCAGTGCCACGCAAGATCAAATTAGCAATGAAAACAAACAGAATGGCGGCCGCCACTATTTTCATCATTAACTTACTAGCAAAAAGTAATTCTTTCCCATAAGCGCTTACTCTGTGAATGCCAGCCATCATTTTAGTAATCTCACCCACGGTTGTTTCTGGCCCCGTGGCTAAAGCCACCGCCTTAGCCCTGCCCGCCACTACCGCCGTACCACTAAAAAGAATGTTTTGGGCTTTAAAAATTTCTTGAGTGGCTTCAGGTAATGCCTCGCAACCCTTAACCACTGGCTGCGATTCACCAGTTAAAACTGATTCGTCAACCAAAAAACCTTGCCCCTTAACCAGCCGCGAGTCAACGGGAATAATATTGCCAGCTTCCAAGAATAGGATATCGCCGGGCACTAATAATTTTTTTTCAACCATCACTTCTCCTCCGCTCCTGACAACCTTAACCTTAGAAGTAATAAACTTTTTCAATAAAGTAATGGCTTTTTCAGACCGATATTCCTGGAAAAATCCAACTGCCACATTAACCAAGATAAAAGCTAAAATCACATAGCCATCAACGATCTCGCCTACCAAAAAGGCTAAGAATCCAGCACCAAACAATAAATAAAAAAAGGGCGATTTTAACTGCCGTCCTAAAATTTCTAACCAATGTGCTCGTTTTTCTTTAATTTCATTGTAACCAAACTTTTCCAAGCGCCTCGCTGCCTCCTGAACGCTTAAGCCCTGCTCGCTAGTCGCGAGCAGGCTTAAAACCTCTTTGGCTTCTTTATTTGTATACTGACTAAAATCCATAGTTAAAACCGAACGAAGTTATTAATAATTCCAGCAACCGAGCCACCCGCCAATATAATAATCACAAAATAAATTAAAAATCGAGGGTGCTTCAAAGAGTATTCCGGGATCCTGTCGCCTGCCTGCTTTGCCTTTTGATATAAAAGACTGATGGCTACGCCTTCAGCTAACCCCACAAAAGTACCCACGATGCTCACCACAGGAATAAACCTGTTAAAACCCACTAAGAACAGCCCCAACGGCACTAAAACTGAGAGTAAAAAAGCGATGGGCGCTGGAAAGCGGCAGTCATAATGAAAAATATATTTTAGATAATTAGCCGAAACAACAAAAGAAGTAGCCACTGTTAAAAGCCCTAAAAGCCCGCCCAGTAAAATTACGTGGCCACCCAAAAATGGTGCTAGACTTTCAAAAACTTTATCTGTCATTGAAGACCCTGCTACGCCCACTGTCAAAAAACCAAATAATAAATACACAAAGACACAAACTAAAGAAGCAATAATCACCACCCTCTTGAGGTGGCCTTTTTTTTCTAAAATTTCCAAAAGCCCAGGTACCGTACTCCAGCCAACAAGACTAAAGAGAAAAACGCCAAAAGGTAAAAACAGATAATGAGAGTCAAAAAGTTTATAATGGCTTATATCTATCTTGGGCCAGCAGAAAGCAACGATAAGCCCAAAAATAGCGAACATTGCTAAGCTCATCACCAGCTCTAGCTTAGCAATTGATTTCGTGCCCCAAAACACAAAGAGCGAAAGAAAGGTCCAAAACAGCACAGCCCCTTGTTGGGCCGTCAAAAAAGAGGGGAAAATGGTTTTTATAAATTCGCCGGCCAAAATAACATAGACCAGAAGGGTGCCAACGGTGCCAAAAATGGTAGCGATTAAAATGAAAAATTTAGCTCCGCGCCCAAAATATTTTTTAGCATAACCAGTAAGCTGGTGCGGTCCATTAGTGCGCAAAACAACTTCGCCATAGAATAAATGCAAGAACAAAACAACGGTCCCTAGTAAAATTAAATAAAAAAGCGAAATTAAAACTCCGCTTCGAGAAACAACGTATGGAATAGCGAAAACGCCAGCGCCGATAATAGTTCCTATCAGGCTGGCTGAAGCCAAAATAGGTTTACTTATCTTCATAGTCAGCCTCTTGACCAAATAACTTAATTTCCAACCAATCAAAACCAGAAAGGATCAGAAGTACTAAAAAAGTAGCGAAAACCGTTAGGCTATAAAACCCCATACCAACCCCGATACCAACAGCAGCCGTAGCCCATAAAGCGGCCGCCGTGGTTAGCCCCTCAATCTGCCCCTTATGCTGTAAGATAATCCCGGAGCCCAAAAAGCCAATACCGATAGCCACTGCCTGGACAACTCCAATAGCTGCTGGAGCGTTCAGGGCCTCCATAAAATCAATATCAATAATAGCAAACAAACAACAGCCTAAACTAACCAAAGCGAAAGTACGAAGCCCCGCTTCTTTTTTTCGGCTTTTCCGCTCTAAACCGATTAAGGCTCCCAACAAGCCAGCTAGCAAAATTTGCAAAAAAGGCTCAAAGCCAAACATATCAAACCTTATAGACCCTATACCCTTCTCTAACTACTTCTTTAACCTTTAGGCCAACCTCCTGCCCTCTCCCAGCCTTAATAATCTTTTTATGATCAAACTCCATGGATTTAACCTGTTGCTTGAAATCAGTCTTTTCCCCCCCCTCAATCTTGATAGTATCGCCAACTTTAATCGTGTCTCCAAACTTAATAACCGCCACGCTGATTTTATCAAAATAATGCACCACCTTACCAACCTCTTTTAATTTTTCTTTCATCTTAACTGGGGCAACCTTTTTGTCTACATTTTGTTTAGCGCCCTTTTTTGGCTTGGTGCTAGCGGTTTTCTTGACCGCCTTTTTAGCTGTTGTTTTGGCAACTTTTTTTGTTGCTTTTTTTGGGGCAGTCATATTTTTTTACTTTACAAAACCGATTTACTGCGAGCAGTTTTTCTCTGCTCGTCGGTAATGGCTTTGATAAGTTTATCTACTAATTTTTGAGGGTCAGTATCATATACTATCTTGGTTTTAGGCCGATAGCCTTTAGCCAACACCGGCTCAATTAAATCAGCTGTGCCTCCAGAACCCTGCATCACTCCAACTGGCGTTCTGGTTTCAAAAGCAATAGTAAACTCATTTAAAGTACCCGTTCGGCCACAAACAATGATCACGCCATCCGCCGCCTTGGTTAAAATCAAATTGCGACCCACGTAATCAAAGCCAGTGTAAACAATCAAATCAAAATAATCAGTGGGTAGTTTATACCTCTTAACGTGTTCATCTTTACTGCCAGCTGGAGAAAAACCGATACTCACTCCACCCGCCTCTTTGGCGCCCTTGGCTGCATAGTAAGGAACGCCCGTAGTGGCGCCAGTTAACAAAATACAGCCCCTCTCCACTATGGCCTTACCTAAAGTCTCGCCTAAGTCTTTGATGTTGGGCGAACAACACGATAGCTCAGCTGCTCCAGACACGCAAATCTTATAACGATGCTCACCTAACCAATCCTTGGGATTTTCCACTTTTTTGCTTTTTGTTTTTTTCATCACCATACATTTATCTATAAATTTTACTTCTGCGTTTAATAATTATACCACAAACACCTCTCCAACGAAAAGCGCAGGCTCCTGAAGCGGCTTACTTTTCATTGGTTGCAAGATTCGCTAATACATAGACTTCGTCCTGACCTCTTAAGTGTTGCCTTATACCAACGACCTTCTCGTCCCTAATCTCAATTCTACTAAAACCTTTTTCCTCACCAATAACCCTGCCTGTACGCTTATCCAAAAGATGTTCAATGTTGAAATAGCCCCTTTTCCCTATTACCAAGCCGTCTCTAACAATAATTTGATCAAACCAATCGGAAATTATTTGTTTAGTATCGGGGCTTAAAAGATATTCTTTAGCCATGAGGCCCCCAGTTGTCCCTATAAATAAACCGTCTCGTTCTATAACCCTTATGCTTTGGTCAACTCCCTTTTCTACCCCCACTACTCCCTTGCTGGCTTGAGATGCCTTCTTTCGCTCCAACTCCTCTCTGATTCCTTCAGCATCATCTACTGCCTTTTGCCATAATTTATTAGCCCGAGCTCTTATAGCCTTCTGCTCCTTGCCTTCCTCCAATTTCGCCTTCTGACCCTCGTCGTCCGGCTCAATTGTATCAGAAGACGTCTGCTCGCTTCCCCGCGCCCAACCAACCCCCAAATCATCTAGAGGCAACCCCGCATCGTATATTGCTCTTCTATCAGAATCGCTTAAAACTTCGTAAGCCTCATTAGCTCTTTTGAACTCCTCTTCATCACCCCCCTTATCCGGGTGAGTCTCTTTTGCTAGTCCCCAAAAAGCTCTCTTAATCTCGTCTACGGTTGCTGTTCGTTCAATTCCCAAAACATCATAATGAGTCTTCTCCGAGGAAAGCCCTTTCTCAAAATTGTAATTAATTTTTTTCTCTCCCAGCATAATATTTTTTACTTCCTACGCCCGCTTACTGAAAAATGCGTAGAGCCTATCACTCTAATCATATTATAGTAAACTTCAACCTAAACAAAAAGTATGCCTCTTGACCGAAAGAGCCAAAAGGCATGCCAACCTTACCAAAACTAACAACTCTGCGCCAGTATTGGTAAGGCTATAATTAGGATCACTAACAATATTCTCAGCATAAACAACACCTCCTCGTTATTAAATTTTCTGCAGCCAAACTGCAGAATTGCAATGCTCCTAATAGGGCTCGAACCTATATCAGCGGCTCCGGAGGCCACCGTTTTGTCCAATTAAACTATAGGAGCTAGGCTTTTTGACTATCAAATAAAGATTCTGTCGGTTGCCTTTTTCGTTTTTAATAACGCCTGCCTTGATAACTTGCCAACCAGTTTTTTGGGCTAAATTAACCAATTCTTTTTCAAAAAAACAATGATAATATCTCTCTCCCGTTGCCTTACCAAACCAAGGCTCAATGATATCTCTAAAATCTAACTTAGATAAACCAAAAATCTTTTTCAAAAAAAATTTCCAAAAAATCTGCTGCTCTTCCTTGTCTTTGGGCTGCCAAACGGTTAGAATGAAAAATCCGCCTAGCTTAAGCACCCTTTTAGCTTCTTGCATAAATTGCTCCCTCATCTCTGCAGAAGGGATATGATGCAAAACAGCAATAGAATAGATTATGTCAAAGTAATTATCCTGAAACGGCAAGCTTAGGGCGTCAGCCACTTGGAAATTATCGTTGGGGTATCTTTTTTGAGCAATCTCAACCAGTTTATCAGAGATATCAGTACCAAAATACTGCCCGCCCTTTTCTTTAATAACCCCCAAGCACCGGCCATTGCCGCACCCTAAATCCAAGACCCTATCGCCTTCCCTAATACAATCAAAAAACTGCCTTGCTTCTGGCCAGAGGATTTGACGAGTGCTGGAGAACTCTTCAGCAATAGCATTATAATTATCTTTAACCTTATTCAATAAATGTTGTGCGTATTTTTTATCCATGTTGCATAAAAAAGAAGTTGAAAAAGATATTGCTCGCGAATTAACCAAAGCCCGACTAAAAACCCGGAAAGATTTGGATTACTTTAAGCGCCAGATGGCTAAAAAGCATAAAATAACTTGTCTAAAAACCTCGGACTTACTTAAAATCTATCACGAAACTAACAAAAGTGAAAGCAAAAAAGCAAGCCCGCATCTAGAGAAACTATTAGTTAAGCGGCCGATGCGCTCTTTGTCTGGCATTGTTAATGTTTCGGTTTTAACCAAGCCTTATCCCTGCCCGGGAAAGTGTATTTTTTGCCCCACCCAAAAAAATATTCCCAAAAGCTATCTAGCCAAGGAGCCGGCTGTTCAACGAGCCATTTTAAATAAGTTTAACCCTTATCAACAAGTTTGGATGCGGCTTTTATCCTTAAAAGAAACTGGTCACCCAATAGATAAGGTGGAGTTAAGAATAATTGGCGGCACTTGGAGTTATTATCCAAAAAGATATCAGGAATGGTTTATGGCCCAGTGCCACAAGGCCTGCAACGATTTTCCGCTAAAAAGGGTTCCGGCTCAATCAACAAAACTTAATTTCGTTAAGCTGCAACGGCAAAATGAAAAAGCTAAATGCCGACTTGTCGGTATTGCCATTGAAACCAGGCCAGACTATATCAATTCAAAGGAAATTAAATGGATGAGGAGTTTGGGCATCACTAAAGCGGAGTTGGGGGTACAAAGTATTGACAATAAAGTTTTAAATCTAAACCAGCGAGGCCATGGAGTAAAAGAAATTATTGAAGCCACCCACTTACTTAAAGATGCTGGCTTTAAGGTATCTTATCAAATGATGCCTGGACTTTATGGCTCCAATGTCAAGAAGGATCTGGCCGTATTTAAAGAAATTTTCACCAACCCTGATTTTAAACCCGATTACTTAAAAATCTATCCCTTAGCCCTAGTTAAAAACACCAAGCTATACAATCTTTACCAACAAGGCAAGTTCAAGCCCTATTCTGAAAAAGAATTAACCAAACTTTTGGTGGAAATTAAAAAATTAATTCCCCACTGGGTTAGAGTAGAAAGGGTAATTCGCGATATCCCTTCGGGTGACATCGTGGAGGGCGGCAGTAAAATTTTAAATTTAAGAGAGGTTGCTTTAGCTGAAATGGCCAAGCAAGGCATATCTTGCCAGTGCGTACGCTGCCGCGAAGTTAAAGAAAACTATGATGCTAAAGAAAAATTATATTTATTTAAAGAAACTTACGAGGCTTCAGCTGGGCAGGAAATATTTTTAAGTTTTGAAAACAAATCCCGTACTAAACTTTATGCCTTACTCCGCCTCCGTCTCCCCCAATCATCAGTAGCAGCTGAAATTCCGTTGATTTTTCCAGCCTTAAAAGAGGCGGCAATTATCCGTGAATTGCACACTTATGGCCAAATGGCCCAGATAAATAATTTAAAAAATCATAAAGGCGCCCAGCATAAGGGCTTGGGTAAAAAACTTCTCCAAGAAGCAGAAAAAATTACGAAAGAATCCAGCTATAAAAAAACTTGTGCCAAACAACGCCGAAGCACCTGTGCTGAGCAACGCCGAAGCATAGCTGTTATTTCAGCTATCGGCGTTCGCCCTTACTACCGCAAACTCTTCTTTAAACTCAAAGATACCTATATGGTCAAAAACTTAAAATAAAAATCCCAAACAATAATTTAGAATTTTAATTTTTTCGTAAGATAGAAGCATCTCTAATGCTTCTATCTTACATTCTGACACTAGGCATACAAAGGACCTAGTGCCTTACAAACCTCACGATCTCCACCAAGCCGTGTCCACAGCGTTGGACGGAATATACGGTTTTCCGCTATGTTTATGTTATGGTAGTCAACAGGTATACGGAGCATCGCCGCCATTATCATGACTTCCTCACCAATGTGACCAATAGCCGCTGAAACGTGGTTCGGGTCAATTCCTCTGCTCATAACGTCAAAAGTATCTATATTATCAGCCCTAACGAAAGTGTCTGGCCACGTAGGGTCGGTTCTCATACGAACGTAATCGGCAACATTCTCTGGCAGTTCCACTGTATGCCCTTCTATCACAGTAAGCGTCACGTCCTGCCCAATTCGGTTGAACCGGATCATTGTGATCGGTAGCTCACCCGGTGTGACGAAATGCGTAGAAAGACCATCGGCAGGAAAGTATCCAAGACCGGCTGGATGCCATTCTGTTCCCTCAATCGCCTGCTGCATCCTTTCTTCAGCAGGTAAAAGTGCGGGATCGGTAGCCCAATCAAGCGCCGCTGGTCCGCTGTTGATTAAATGCAGAAATCCTGTCGGTGCAACTGAACTCATATCAAAGCCAGTTGCTTCTTTAATCTTTTTTGGAGACCAGTAAGTTCTAAGGTCAGCAAACAGTGCAGAAAAACCAGTAAGCATAACACCCCACTGCATGCCCATACCATTCATAAAGTCGTTCTCTGTGGCATGGACTATGGGCGCCCTAAGACCATTCCAGTCAAATGTGCTGGAGTTGATGGCTTCCGGGAAGTCAAAATTCGGATACCAGTCTGTCCAGTAGCGTTGTCCAGCAGTTCCACCAAACAGAGCATTGGTTCCCTGTGATCTTTCCTCGTCCCCTATAACATCATTTCCACGCATAATATCACGAACAACAAGAGTCATTGGAACAAGAAAATCCACTAACTTTATAACATCAAGCCCATTCCTTTTACCTTTTGGATCGATACGCCCACCAAAACTTTCAAAAAACCATTCAGTTGCTTTTTTGGCTTCATCCTTGTCGTACATCTCTTTCTGTATACGCATCAGGACTTCGATCTGGTCAACGTGAGCAAGCTTCATACCGAACCATCTGGCGAGTATGTCACTGACAAGTTCAGACCCGGCGATTCCCATAGATACGTGACCTATACTGGCGTAGCTCTTACCCCTCATTATGATTACGGAACCGGCGCATTTCAGGAATTGGGTAATTTTTTTGATACTTTCTGGATGTAGTGGAGCCGCAGGATCCATATCCTCAACATCAGGCGGATAGACACAAAACACAGGATTTTTATGTGCTGTCGCTGATGCTCTTTTGGAATTTAACAAGACTGCACCTGGCCATGCAGTTCCATTCATGGCTTCGTAAGCAGTTATCCATTCTGGATGACCGAAGAAGGCTGTCTCCCATCCCATTGACCAAGTAGACATAGAGTTGATAACAATGCTGACACCAGCCTGCTCAAACTCTTTCTGCACTATCGCCGCATCTCGTGGTCCGCCGACGGGAACACTGCCTTTGACGACCTTCAGCTTTGTGCCATCGTACATCTCAATTGTTTCAGCAAGCCTTACAACCTTATCAAGACGATTCATGACGACTGGCATCTGTTGTGCTTTTACGCTACCTTCTGGAACGCCTGACACTGGATAGGTTCTTGGATCTATTGCGGTACAGATTCCTACTGTTGGTGGATTGCCTACTAATTCACGGTTCATTATCGTTCTCCTTTCTTCTTTGAGTTAAAAAAACGTAGCCCTCGCAGGATAAAACAACAAAATGAAATATTCATCACCTCTTTTCACTATGGTAATAATAAGAACTAAAATAAAATTATCAAAACTTAAATATTTTTATCCTATCACCCACAACCCTCATGTCAAGCTAAAATAATTCAGGGACGTTGTTCCAACGTCCCCCTATATTTGATTCATCTTTAGCATATCACCTCTTTTTAATTCTTATAGCGCCGTGCCCACAGGCTTCTGCACACGTTCCACAGCCACAACATTTATTTAGGTTAATCTTTGGTACCTTACCTTTTGGACACGTCAAGGCTTTAATTTCACAAGTTCCCTTACAGCCCCCACACTTCTTACACTTCGTCTCATCTATTTCCGCTACCCAAAAAGATTTTTTTTCCAATAAATTCACCCCCTCAAAAATTAAAGTAATTTTTTTGTGGAAAGTTAGAGAATGGCGCCTCAATATCTCCTAACTGTAACGCCTCGGCTGAACAAAGTTCAATACATCCGCCACAGCCATTGCACAACTCCAAGATAACTACTGGTGCACTATGTAGTATCTGTAACTGTACTGCCGAACACATCTTAACTGTTCGAAAATACACAACACATATTCCACCACATCCGCCACATTTTGAGGTATCAAGAATAACTCTTTTCACTTTCCACCCCCCCTATAAAATTTATGGGCCAAAAGTTTTTAAGCTCTTAACCCATAATGTTCATTTAGGCAGCCCAAGGTGTCCCATCAAACATCTTAGTACCCCTCTTCTGCATCCCGGTCAGAATCTGTCCAATTCTATAGGCATGGGCCTCATTGGCGTCAGTATTTATTTTAGCTACATCTTCAAAGGTTGGCGTTTTCTTAGCCAAACTTGCAACCGCAGCAACAATGTTTCCGTCGCATTCAGAAGCCTGAAAAACATCTTCTAATTCTGCGGAATAAGACTTATCCAATGCGACTCTTATGTTAGCGATAATCGGATCTGCTTGGTAAATTTTAACCTTGTCTTCCAGCATACGCCAATAATCAACACAATGTAGCAAGAACAGCTTCAAGCCCTCAACCGTGGTAGTCGTTCTAACTGGTCGGCAGTCAAACTCAATAACTCCATCCCAACTACGCTCCTTAAGCATTAAGCAGATCATAAAGTCTGAAGCCAACACACTGCCAATACCAGGTGCCAAGTCACAATCCATGCGAGCGGGTATCTGCCCGCCAAAATGTATAAATGGCGCCAAAAGACCAAGTTCCAGCAGTTCGCCCAGTTCAAAGACCGGGTCCATCCCCAGCATAGACACATGCTGCGGGTATTCGGGATTAATGAAAATCCTCCCCTGATACTTGGGGTCGCTGAAAACTTTCATAATTCCCGCAGCCGCAGAAGAACCAGTGCCAGCATAGCTGCCCAGCAATCTTGGTTCATAAAGTTTGGTTTCAATGGTATATTTGAAATCATAGCCCTTGG
The DNA here is from genome assembly GCA_028712605.1 of Minisyncoccota bacterium. Classification (GTDB taxonomy): domain Bacteria; phylum Patescibacteriota; class Minisyncoccia; order Minisyncoccales; family CG1-02-41-26; genus JAPLWD01. The sequence continues at coordinate 11,325 of JAQTPV010000003.1, forward strand.
CAATGGCATAATCAACGCAAGCCTTAATACCAAGTAGGTACTTCATCCATCCCCTGCCAGCATCCTGTTCATAGCAACCATCCTGCCCCTCTCTGCCGCCCCAGAAAATAATGTATTTAGCGCCTAAAACATAAGCAGCATCCATGGATTTACAACCCTTCACTATCGCTGCTTGGACCACATCTGGATAGGGCGAAGAAAAAGCGCCGGAACGAAAACAAGGGTTACTGAAAAGATTGGTAGTAAAGTTATATACTTGGAGCCTGTATCGTTTAAGCTGCTCCTTCACACTGTTAAGAACATCTATTATTGTGCCCTCAGAAGCGTCATCATCATAAAGGTCCCTATCATGAAAGCTTATTTTCTTGATACCCGCTTCAGCACAGCCCGCCAACCCAGCTTCTAGTTCCCAAGCGCGCGTGGCTATACCAAAAGGGTCTCCCCCGCCGCTCACTAAGCACCAGGCACCTATGGAAAAATCGTAATACCTCATAGAATCATCCTCCAATATGAAGCCAAATTAATTTTTGGCTTGTTAAAGATACATAAACAAAAAGCTACTTAGTAATAGCCTAAGCCCCTAGATTTTAAATGTCAATCTTTTGCATATTTTATTTGATTTTTTGGCTAAAAAAAATATACTTAAGCTAAGGTCGATTCATAACTCATAATTTAGTGTTTAAAAATATGTTAGAATTTTTAGGTTTGGGAACAACCATTATCGGCTTCATCGTAATTGTGTTTGGTTTGGGCGGCTTAAGGGTTGTGCAACAATACCAGCGCGGCGTGGTGCTGACTTTAGGCCGATACACGAGCACTAGGGAGCCAGGCTTAACTTGGATTTTCCAAGGCATCCAGAGAATGATTAAAGTGGATATGAGGATTAATACAGCCGATATCCCCAGACAGGAAGCTATCACCAAGGATAATGTGCCCGTGGGCATTAACGCTGTTGTTTACTACAAAGTGGAAAAGGCTGAAGACGCCATTCTAAAAGTGGAAAACTACCCCTATGCTGTTCAGCAGTATGCCTTAGCAGCCTTAAGAGATATTGTGGGTGGGGTGGAATTAGACACCTTGCTGACTGAAAGAGACCGCTTGGCCACGGAAATCAAAAAAATGGTGGATGTGGAAACCGAGCCTTGGGGCGTTGATGTAACTGCCATTAAAATGCAGGATATTGAATTGCCAGCTGGTATGAAGCGAGCTATGGCTGCTCAAGCAGAATCCGAAAGAGAAAAGAGGGCCATTATCATTAAAGCCGAGGGTGAAGTGAAAGCCGCCGAAAACTTAACTCAAGCGGCTCGTATGTTATCGGCTGTTCCAGGCGGCTTATCTATGAGAACTTTAGAAACAATTGACCGGTTGCAAGCTGATCCATCAAAAACCGTGATTTTTGCTTTGCCCGTAGAAATCATGGAAGGCTTTAAATCAATTATTGAAAGCCGCAAAAGTTAGGTAATCAAAATTAATTCATAAAACAAAAACGCCCCTTAAAAGGGGGTGTTTTATTATTGAAAAGCTACCTGATCTCTTTTAAAAATTGTTCGGCCAATTGACCCGTACCCTCCTCGCTAATAAAAAACGATTTCCAAACAACCACAATATCAGCGTCATTGAGAATGGCTCGCTGCACTTCAGTAAACTCATCGCCACCGGCCACTGCAATTAAAATATCAAAATTATTTTTGATAATACCAATTTCGTAATAAGGCAGTTCTTTTTCTTTATTGAAGCTTTCTTCATCAACTCCCCGATGCAAAATAACAACCGTAGGCGGTACTTTTAATTTTTCCAAAACGGCCGAAGGGGTTTTAACATTCATCATATCCACCATGGAATCCAAATGGTGTTTTTGGCATTCAGTAATAAACAAATCAATTGTTTCAATCGGGGCAACCCCCAAGCAAACAACAGCTGAAGCCCCAGCCTGTGAAGCCATTTTCACCTCCCAGTCAGCTAAATCAGCTGTTTTTAAATCAGCTACAATATAGCCCTTGCCACCTCTGGCTGATTTTAAATATCGTACTACATTAATACCCTCTGATTTAATCAAAGGAGTGCCAGCCTCAAGCAAAATCCGCCGATCGTGCGGCAACTGAGCAATAATTTTTTGTGCTTCAAACAAATTACTGTTCAAAGCCACCTGTAAATATTTTTGCCCTCTTTTTAACATAGCCTACTTCATCTCCCTTAAAAAATCTTTGGCCAATTCAGCCATTTTTGCTGGGTTGTCATAAAATGCCCTCCACACCACAGCAATGTCAGCGTCATTAAAAATAGCCTGGCCCGCCTCCTTAAATGTTTCTCCACCGGCTACAGAAACAGCGATATCATATGTTTCTTTTATCCTTTGAATGTGATGAAAGGGAATTTCTTTTTCTTTATTGTCTGCCTCATCAACACCCAAATGGATTACTACGATATTAGGTAAATTTCTCAATTTACCTAAAACTTCAAAAGGAAATTCTACATTCATCATATCCACCATGGAGTCAATACCTGCTGAATGACATTCCAAAACAAATTGCTCAATGGCTTCTACGGGAGCTAAGCCCAAACAAGTAGCCGCTGATGCACCAGCTACGGCCGCCAGCTTAACTTCGGTGGCGCCCCTATCCATGCATTTTAAATCCGCCACAATATATCCCAGCTTGCCTAACTTTAGGCTCCACCAATTTCTCAAGGCACTAATGCCTCTTTGGCCATAATGCTTAATAAAGGGAGTGCCAGCCTCAAGCAAAATCCGCTCGGAAGCAGGTAAAAGGTAAACCATCCTTTCCACTTCACCCATGGAACGGTTTAAGGCAATCTGCAAATAATGTTGTTTTTTATCCAGCATCTTAATTGTTTACTCATTCTACCACAAGAGAGTGGTGATAAAATAACCAACAATGGATACCAAAGCAATCGGCGGCAAAGCAGGTAAGGGCCTCCTTTCTTTTTGGTTTATAAAAATCAAAAAGACGGCCAAAAGCCCTACAAGAGAGAATGCGGCCACCAACACACTGCTCCAGATATTAATGCTCAAGCACGAGATGGCCAAAAGTAAAGGGAACACCACATCGCCCCCACCCAAAATCATAAACTTCCCCTCTTGTTGAATTTCCTTGATGGGACTTTTAAATTCTTGAATAGTTTTAGGAATCACCAAACCAATAACTACTTGCTGGTTCACCATTTCTTTAGCCATCTTAATCATATGGCCAGTTAGATGAACGGCCACAAAATCATAGATAGAGAAAACTAACATCATCAAACAAACTAAAAGTGGTGTCAATTGAATGCCCAAACTGCTAGCTACCCCAGCTGCGGCAAAGATAATGGCTAAATTATAAACCCAAATAAAGGGTTTTTTGATTAAGGCCCACACTAGAATCGCTGTAAGCACTAAAATCAAACCGTCAGACAACCATAAGCTCCAAAAAAATAAATTGCCCAAGATAACAGTACCCCACAAGATTATCTTAAAAAAGATTCGTTTGGGCCTTTGAAATTTCAAAAAATAGGCTACTAATAATAAAGCCAACGTGGCCACTACGAAACTAAAGAAAAGCTGCCACACCGAAACCGGGGTCAAACCAATGGTATTAGATTGAACTAACTGTCTTAAGCGCCAACCAGCCAAAATCCCCAAGGCCAAGGTTAAAGAAAACATCAAAGCCTCAAAAGTAAAAACTATCCAAGGATTAGGCAGGGCTATTTGAGATTGCTCTTTGCGCATTAAAATTTTTTGTTTTAGACCTTAAGTTTTTAAGCATCAACTGGTACCTTTGAGGACTTGAAGTCCGGTAAGCGGTTTTGCCTCTTTTGGCTTGTTTGGAGGAATAATTACGCATACGTCAATTACTAAAATAACTCGCCTTAGTCCATTGGTATATTTTTTCAGTATCGGCCAATAGGTTAGCAGAACCTAAAACAATTATAGCAAGTTTTCTGATTTTGCCATCAGCGTGGATGGCTTGGAACACAAAAACCCCAGACTGGCTAGCGTTTGTTTTGGAGGCAGTCTTCCCGCCTAAAAAATCAGTGTCATCAGGAAAAATATTATTTTGCTGCAAAGAGCTTAGACTGAAAGGGAGGGGTCCAAAAGTTCTCACTTTTTGCCCCCGACTAATCTGAAATAAAGTAGGCCGAGTTTGAAAGACGTACTTGGTTAAATAGAAAAGGTCTTGAGCTGTAGAAATATTACGGGAGCTCTGGCCCGATAAATCAGCGAAATAAGTATTGGGCATTAAAATAATGCCGGCTTTCTCATTCATTAAGGCCAAGGTTTGATCATGGCCCCAAAAATATCCAAGGGCTCGGGCTGCATTATACGATGTTTCCATTAATAAAGGGTAAAAAAGACCAACCACAGGAAACCGCTGTCCTATTTTCACAACGCTATCTTCCTGCCTGTTTTGCAAAATGTCTCCATTAATCACCACTGATTTACGTAAATTGGTGTTTTCTACCATAACAGCAGCCATCATTAATTGGGTAATCTCGCCAATCGGAAAAATAGCTTGAGAATTTTTCTCGGCCAAAACTAAACCAGCGCCAATATCGGCCGCCATAAAACTTTCCGCTGAAATCTCCGGGAAAGAGATTAATTGAGCATTTTGATATTGATAACCATCGTTTTCTTGATCAATCACCAAAAAGGGGGTACCCTCGACAACCGAATTAAAAACTTTTTTCGTATCACTATCGGTTAGCTCAACGCAGCCGCCAGAAAACTCTTGGCTGTACTTCTGGCCATTCTCATAATAAGGCTCGCCGTGCACATAGTACTTGCCATAAAATTTCATAGAATAAGGCATCCAGGTATCAGCTGCTGCTGAAAATACCAAACCGTCCTTGCTTTTGATGTCATAAAGTCCTAACGGAGTACCACCCCATTCCGAAGCATCACCGCGTCGTAAAAGTGGAAAGCGCAATTGTTCCTTTCCTTCTTGATAAAAAACTAATTGCCGGCTGGCAAGATTAGCCTCCCAAAACTCCCGCCCCGAACTAAGTAAACCTTGCTTGATAGCGCTGAAATCTGATAGCAATCTTAAGTCAGCTAATTTCACAGAGGTAGTAGCGACGCTTAAACCTCCTTTAATTGTAGTGGTTGCTGCTTGACTCTCCTCGTTTTGATTGGCCAAAGTGTCTGTAAGGTAAGCTGACTGAAAATCAATTTTCTGATTACCGCCTAAAATAAATAAAAAAACAACCGTTGAAAAAATCAGCACGATACAAGAAACAAGGATAATTTTAAAATCCCCTGAAAACATGATTTTGGATTTTAACAAGCCCAGCATCCTTCTTTAGAGAGGGTGCTGGGCCAGAGAGAAAAATCTTAAAATGATAAACCTTAGCGCCTCACTCTTATTAGCCCAGAACAAGGCACAACCTCAATGCCTTGTCTTTCCAATTGATCTAGAAAAAGATTGACTCCTAAAGAATCAGATGAAATATGGCCGGCTATTACCACATTCACATTAGCGGCCTCAGCCTCCTTTCTGTGCTCCTCTGATAGGTGCATCCCCACCACTGTTCCAATGCCAGCCTGAGCCATCTTTTCGTAGAGTTTAGGCGAGCCTTCAGTACCTCCTGTAATTTCTGTTACCGCTACCCTGCCTAAATAATTATCCGGGCTGCCAGCATAAATCTTGGGGCCCGCCCCAATCTTGATAGCTTCTCTGTATTCAGGTATTTCCTTCAGAGTAGTCAATAAATCATCCACCTTTTCTAAGCCAGGGTTATTCTCTACCTTTTCTTTTAAGAAGTGGGCGGCTAAATTATCGCAAGGGGTATGGATACAAACAAAATTAATTTTTAGCAACCGAGCCGCATCTACCGCTCGGTTGTGATTGGCAGCATTAACGCCTCGGGCCACCTCTGAAATTCTGACTTTCATTAAGCCTTCGGCCACATTAATCGGCACGCCATACTGACTTAAAACCTCGCTTTGCAGTTCCATCACATCTGCTAAGTGAGCTAAGCCCCGGCCCTCGGGGTGATGAGCAATCACTAAGTCAATATCGCCCAGTTCATGGGCTAATAAGATTTCAGCTGGCTCCATATCAACGCCAACTAGCACCTTTCTGATTTCCCTATCCTCGCTAATATTCAGAACCCTAGAGTCTAGATAAGGATTACTTAAATTGTCTTGATCAAAATCAGCCTTAGCTTTTTCGTCCAGTTTTTCATAATCTTTCTTTCGCCGCTCCAGCATTTTAGCGACTTGCTCTGATCCCCTTAAATCAGCTTCAGTACCCGCTTTAATAGCCAGGTCAAAAATCTCTTTTGTTGTCATACATTTTTAGAATAAGTTATTACTTATCTTTTTAACATCTTTTCAAAAAGAGGACAACCCCTAAGACCTCCTATGCAGGGCGGACAAAATGCCCAGGCTCAAATAGGAGGCAAAAAGATGCGAACCCCCATAACTTACAAAGGGCAAGGGGATACCAACAACCGGGAAAACCCCCAAGCACATCCCAACATTGATAAACAACTGCGAAAGAAAAAAACAGACTAAACCAGTAGCGAAAAGACGAGTAAAATTATCCTCGGCCAAAAAAGCAATCCTTAAAATGCGCCAACAGACAAATGAAAAAAAGATAAAAAGTAAAGTAACGCCCAAAAAGCCCATTTCTTCAGCAATGGCTGAAAAAATAAAGTCAGTTTTGGGCTCTGGCAAAAAACCATACTGAACCTGCGACCCCTTACCAAGGCCCTTACCCAAAATGCCACCTGATCCTATAGCGATTTTAGACTGATTAACATTCCAAGAGACTCCTTGCCTATCCACCTGGGGATTTAAAAAACTTAGAATACGCTGCTTTTGGTAATCTTTTAGCCAGAATATCCAGCCCAACGTAAACACCAGTGAAAAAATAATAATTAATAAAAGCAGATGCCGCCACCTAATGCCAGAAAAAACAATCACCCCAACCCATAAGGCAACCAGCCCCAAGGCCGATCCTAAATCTGGCTGTAAAAGTACTAAGGCCACTGGAATTAGAACGTAAAGCCCAGAAAAAAAAATAATCCTAAGTCTCACCACTTCGGTATGTCTGCTGGAAAAATACTTACTTAAAACAATCAATAAAGCAATAACCATAAAAGGTACCGGCTCCAAAGAAATGGGGCCCAACTTATACCATCCCTGGTTACCCCGAATAGCCACGCCAAAGAATAAAACCCCAAGCAGGGCTAAAATACCGACCAAATAAAAGCCAAAGGCTAAATAGGAATTAGCCTTTAGAGAGCGCCAGTCAAAGAATTGCAGGCTGATCACCATGGCCAGAGACACACTGAAAAAGATGATCTGTTTATAAAAAGTTGTAAAATCATGTTTAGTTAAAGAACAACTATAAATGGACAGGAGCCCCAAAAGGGTCAGAAAAAAAGCGGGCGCTAATAAGGCCCAGTCAATTCTTTTAAAAAAATTAACGACATTAGTCAGTTGCATGATTATTCTATGAAAGCCAAGAATTCAGTTTCGTTGATAATCTTGACCCCAAGCTTCTTGGCTTTATCAAATTTAGATCCAGGGTTCTCTCCTACTACCACAAAATCAGTGTCACTGGAAACCGATTCAGAAACATTGCCGCCTTGTCGCCTAATCATTTCCTTGGCCCTTTCTCGCTCTAGGGTGGACAGGGTACCGGTTAAAACAAAAGTTTGGCCGCTTAGCTTCTGACTATCGCTTTTGGGAGAAGTGTTTTCCACTTTTACCCCCACCCTAAACAATTTTTCTAAAAACACAATATTGTCTTTCTTGCGGAAGAATTGGTGGATGTTTTTGGCGGTTTTAGGGCCGATATCTTTTATCTTCAGCAAGTCTTCCAAAGAAACGGCCCGCAACTTACGCAAACTACGAAAAATGTTAGCTAAATCTTGAGCCGTTTCTTCCCCCACCCCTTCAATCCCTAAAGCATATATAAAACGAGACAAGCGAATTCGTTTTTTTGCAGAAATAGCTTTGACTAAATTATGAGCTGATTTTTCAGCGAACCGCTCTAAATTCAGCAAATCAGTTTCTTGCAAGGTAAATAAATCAGCTGGGTCAGATAAAAGGCCGTAATCTAATAATTGGTTAATGATTTGCGGCCCTAAACCATCAATGTCAAAAGCGGCCCTACCCACAAAATAATAAAAGTAACGTCGTTGCCTGGCCTTACATTTTTGATTGGGGCATCGCCAAATCACATCGGGCTCTTTTCTAACTAAGGGCGTTCCGCAAACCGGGCAAGCATGAGGCATTTTAAAGCTTTTTTCTCGGCCAGTCCTTAACTCCCTTAACACCCTAAGAATATCGGGAATAACGTCGCCAGCTCGACCGACAATAACCGTATCGCCTATTTTCAAGCCCAACCTCTGAATTTCGTCTTCATTATGTAAGGTGGCCCTGGAAACCGTCACCCCGCCGATGGCTACGGGCTTTAAAATCGCTAAGGGAGTAATGGCACCGGTTCTGCCCACCTGAACAATAATATTCTGAACCATTGTTTGAGCCTCTCTTAAGGGAAATTTAAAAGCGATAGCGGCTCTCGGTGATTTGCCGGCCACCCCCAATTTATCAAATAATTTATTATTGTTCACTTGAACCACCACACCATCAATTTCAAAAGGTAATCGGTCGCGATGCTTCAACCAATACTCTCTATATCTAATCACCTCATCAATATTAGAACAGCGCTTAGCAGCTGGATGAATTTTGAACCCCAAAATTTTTAAAACTAAGTGCTCTTGCTCGTGAGTTTTCTGGCCGAAATCAGAAACTAAATCCCAAGCATAGAAATCCATCTTTCTTTGGGCGGTAATTTTTGAATCCAACTGGCGGATGCTGCCAGCCGCTATATTACGTGGATTAGCATAAGCGACCAAACCAGCTGCCATTTGCTGCTGATTAATCTTGGCAAATTCTTTTTTAGATATTAAAGCTTCACCTCTAATCACCAGCTCCTCGGCGGCTTTAAATGACTGAAAAACCTCCGCTAAGCCCGCCGCTTTCAACCCTGACACGATTTCATCTTCTCCTCTTAAGCTTAAGGGTATGGCTTCAATGGTCTTTAAATTACAAGTAACATCTTCACCGACTAAGCCGTTGCCACGAGTGGCCCCTATTGTCAAAAGGCCCTCTCGAAAAATTAGTTCCACTGCCAAACCATCAAACTTTAACTCACAGAAATAATCAAGCCCTTCATTCTCTTTGGCTGAAAGCAACTTGGTGATTCTGGCCTCCCAATCAAGGATATCCTGTTCAGAGAAAGCATCCTGCAAAGAAAGCATTGGCTGAGTATGTTCTACCTTATCAAATTTCTCCAAAGGCACACCGGCCACCCTTTGGGTAGGCGAATCTGCAGTCACTAAGTCAGGGAAACTATTTTCTAAATCAAAAAGCTCTTTTTTCAAAGAGTCCAGAGCCACTGCAGACAAGTCAGACCGATCTAAAACATGCACCTGATAACGCTGTTGATTGATAAACCTTTTAAGCTTTTCTATCCTCTGTTTAGCCTCCTGCTTAGTCATTTTTTTACCCTGTCAAATACTTTTGCTCCGCAAAAATCCTACGCAACAGGATTTGAAAGGTTTAATTTAGGTTAACTTCCAATTTTCTTTTGGTATTAGTGGGTTTGTAATTACCAGCGGCCCTAAAGATTAAGTTGCTGGCGCTATCCACACAAACTTGATATGCCACAGAATTGTCTACTCCAAAGGTAAACCACATGGCACTTGGGCAAGTGGGCGGAGACACATTGTCGGGATAAATTAACTCGTTAACTGCAGGAGTCCAACTGGAGCTTTTTATTAAACGATACATGCTTTTCTCAATCCCAGTGTCAGCCGCACAAAAAGCAATAACCGAATCAGATAGAGCCATCATGCCCTTTAATTGACTGACAGAAAGGGTTACTAAAGCCAAAAGAGCCGAGGTCATCACGGCCAAAATCACTACCACGAAAAATAAGGCTGATCCTCTTTGTTTATCCATAATAAACATAATTATTGAACTATATTAGGATTGCGCTGGCAAATAGTGGTTTGAAAAATTAACTCTTGGGGCGGGGTATCTTTAGTATCCATAATTAAATTGATTGTTATTTTAGGCTGTTTTTGGTCAGCTTGACCGTCACCTGAAACATTAAAACTAACGCTTTTGACCACCGAGTCAGCCGGCGTTAAGGCTTCAGCCACCCCTAACTCTGACCTCCTGGTACTTGTTGAGCGCCTCACGACTAACTGATCGCCCTGTTTAGAAAACTCAATGCATTTATTATCGTAATTTAAAAAACGAATAACAGTGGCTGGGGTACTTGTACTATAATTATATTTATAACCCGCCACCCCCACACAATCGCTATTAGCTGAAGCGTCCTTCCGGGCCATCCTAATAGACCTATCCATATACTCCAAGCCATACGAAGCGCTATTTAAAAGATTATTAAGATTTAAAATTTTTCTTTGCTGAGTCATCGCTGAAATAAAAAGCCCGATAAAAGCAATGGTAATAATAGAGAATACAACGATAGCCACCAAAAGCTCCAACAGGGTGAAGCCCTTAGAGTCATCGGAAAAATTTATTTTAATGGCTTTATTTTTGGTCATCTTAACGCCAATTATAGAGTTCTTCAAAAACTTTTATCCTATTAGCTTCAGGCCAGGTTACCTCCACTGTAACTTTAAGCATGTCATTGACTGGGGCTGGATTAGCCGGAGGCCAGTCAACCCCTTGAGGTTGAGCGGGCTCTACGATAATGCGGCGCTTAAATTTAGTATTTTTAACAATGTTATTGTATTCGTAAAAGTTACTAGCATTCAAGCCTAAATATTTACTAAAACTCGCCGGAGGAGAGCTCATCGTATCATTATAGTCAATCTCGCAACCACCAGAGCTTGGAGAATTACCGATCCCCACCGTACCCAAACAAGGTGCTAAATAACTTACTAAATTATTCCAGGCATTAGGATCCTTGCTTAAGAGAGCAAGATCGCGAAAATTTCTCACTACTTCCACGCCTTCCTTAGCAAGTTGGGCGGCGATAAATCGATCGGTGGAAACAATGGACATTTTTATTATTCTGGGAATGATAGCGTAAACGCCAACTACGCCGATGATAATAATCATGGTGGCAATGGCTGTTTCAATCAGGGTAAAGCCTTTTTGATTAAATGGGTATTTATTATGCATTAATGCTTTTTAATTATTCTACCTGTACCCTACCAACCGTATTAATCCTAATAACTTTAGTCTTTGAGGGATTACTTTTAAGGCCCAAGGTAATTATAGTTTCCTGTCCGCTAGTAGCTGTATTAACGCTAATAATAGGGTCCGGTGGACGGAAGGTAACATCCAAAGTACTGCCAAGATTACCCGCCAAAAGACTAATATCAGCCACATTCAATTCGGGCTTTAAAGTAACTTGTCTAATGATGATGTCCTTATCCGGACTTGATTTATACAAATCATTCCCATTACAGTCTGCAAACAAAACGTAAGATTGGTTCCAATTAGGGCCGCTTTTGTCAAAATGGATACCAAAAACTTGCGTAATATTACTGCCGCAATTTCTACCCTGGCCCGACATTGCCAGATTCTGCATCTCTCTAATGTCTTGAGCCACCAGATAGGCAGTTTTCTTTAAAAGGGTCAGCTTTTCTTCTTGAGCTGTCATAGCTAAAACGACAGCTGATAAAATAGCCATCACCGTAATGGTCACCAATAACTCCAAAATAGTAAACCCCAATTGATTGTCAGAGCGTAGCCGATGAATTCTCATTATGAATAGCCTAACTAAGAAAATGGAGGTACCAACTAAGGATTGCCTCTCCCCAAATAAACGCCACAAAAGTTCCGATAACTAAAAATGGGCCGAAAGGTACCTCGCTTTTTAAGCCTTTTTTCTTCGCGACCATAAGTATTAATCCAATTATAGCACCGATCAAAAAGGCAAAAAAGAGAGCTGTTAACACTGCAGGCCAACTTAAAAAAATTCCCATAAAAAACGCTAATTTCACGTCACCAAAACCCATCCATTGACCCTTGGAAACTAGCCAAATCAAAAAGAATAATCCGCCAGCCAGAATGGCAGCCGCTAAAGCCGCAACGAAACCAGGCCATAAGCCCGAGACAAGGGCTTCAAAAATCCTGTATAAAAAAACAGTGGCAATAGCTGAATAAACGACTAGATTGGGGATTAAGGAATATTTAAAATCATAAATAAATATCACCTCAAGCAGGCTTGCGATAACCAAGAGATAAACAAAATGAATAATGTTTTGATAGTTAAAACCGAAAAAATAAAAATTAAAAATGAACAAAAATAATAGTCCCGTAGTAACTTCTACTAAAGGGTATTGCCAAGAGATTTCCTGACGGCAATAGCGGCATTTCCTTAAAAGCAAGAAAAAGCTGACAATAGGAATTAAATCAAGGCAGCCTAATTGATGGCGGCAATGAGGGCAGAAAGAACGCCCGAGAAGGAAGCTTTTACCTGCTTTCAGCCGATAGGCTAAACAGTTCAAGAAACTGCCTATAATCGCCCCAAAACAAAAAATAATCAGGGAAAAAACGAGGAGCATAAATCCGAAAAAATTAATCGCTAACTATTGGTGGACAAACCACAGGGTTTGCAATATCCGAACAATAATCAACTGAAGTAGTCGCTGGATCAATATCAGTAGTACCAGCATGCCCTAAGCTGTCAACGCAATACCAAGTCGCACCATTCTGTTCATTTAAAGGAGCAAAGGCGCAAACAGAATCAGAACTACTTAACGGAGCCTTAACCAAGGAATAGGTATTGCCGAAAGAATTCTTCTGAACATCATTGACCAAAGGGCCCATATCTTCACTAGTGGTTGAAAAATTATCGTAGTTACCGTAGCCGTCAAAGGCGCTGGCCATCAAGGTCCTCATTTGGGCCATAGAAGCCTTAAGCCTACCGTCTTTAGCTTTTTTAGTGACTCCTGGGAAACCCACTAAAACCACCGAAGCCAAAACCCCAATAATAGCAATCACAACTAAGAGTTCAACCAACGTAAATCCTTTTTGATGACTCATATTTATTAAAAACTTTTTAAATTTTGTGAAAAATTCAAAATCTATTTAAAATTAATCGTATTATAACATAGATTTAATAAAGGCAGCAGCTTACGCTAGCACAAAAGAAAGACCCCGCCTAAAAAGGCAGGGTCTTTCTGATGAAAATCAAATCTATGTATTTTCACTTAATCAGTTATGCCGGCAGGACAGGCAGTAAGAGTTGCATTGGTGCAAGAAGTCTTAACATCGGAAGTGGTAGCTACACCAGCTAACCCAGAATAATCGGCGCAATAAGCGCTTGCCCCATCTTTCTCATTCAATAAAACATACATGCAAGTACCAGTACCGACCGCACCGTTAGTAATAACAAACCCCTCTTTATTATAACCATTATTTTTAGCCTCGGTCGCTAAAGAGGTCATATCTGCACTGGTGCTGGAAAAACCAGTGTAAGTGCCTTGATTACTGGAATAATAAGTCATCACGGTTCTAGCCTGAGCAACGGCTGATTTGACCCTAGAATCCTTGGCTTTCTTAGTGGCTGACGGGAAGCTCACCAAAACAATAGAGGCTAAAATACCAATAATAGCGATAACCACTAATAGCTCGATTAAAGTAAAACCTTTTTGTCTACTGATGTTCATATTTTTTATGTTAATATTACTGACTAAAACATTAATTGAGTTCCTGGATACATTTCTGCCCATTAGTTATCAATAATCGCACCGCACGTTCCAGAAGCAGTTCGGCAAGGAGAGGAAACAACCCCAGCCATCCCGGAGCCATCAGCGCAATAATAGGTAGCCCCGTCTTTTTCATTTAAGCGGGCCGACATACAACAAGTGCCGGATGTAGCAAAGATTTGCAGGTCTGCTTTCTGATAAGCATTATTATGGACCTCCTTAGCTAAAGAAGTCATTTCAACGTTAGTCGTAGAGAAATTAAGATAGCTATTGGTATTCCCCCAATAATAAATCATCACAGTTCTGGCTTGGCTTACTGCTGATTTGACCCTGGAATCCATAGCCTTTTTTTTGGCCGAAGGAAAGGTCACCATAACTATAGAGGCTAAAATACCAATAATGGCAATGACTACCAAAAGCTCAATTAAAGTAAAACCTTTCTGCTTACTAATAAATTTCATTCGCCTAAAAAATGAATACTCAACGCATTCATCATTTTACAATCGATAGATTATCGACCTTTGTATGATTAGTAATTAATATTATTTTAAGGCTGAAAGCTTGATTAATCAAGGCAGTTATTCACACCGGCAGTTATTAGTGCTCACACAAGTGGCAGCGCAAGTAGGAGGGGCAACGGGATAGCGCTTCGCATAAAGCTTGCCGTCAATACAAAAATAATCCCTATCGCCGGGCAAGTGAGCCACCATGCAAAAACCCTGCCTATCTGTATTACGTAAAAAAATTAAAGTCTGATCAGAATATTTCTGAGCATTATTACATAACGTGTTAAGAATAGAGGATGAGCAAGTACAAATATTGCCGGCTATAGTACAATTAACATTATTAAAATTTCTATCCCCCTGATACACAATACCTGCTTGGACTCTAAATTGGCTCAAGTCGCTCATAATACGAGCATCCTTGCCCTGATTAAAAGCAATAGGATATCTGGTTAAGATCACGGCTGATAAAATGCCTATAATAGCTATCACTATCAAAAGCTCTAAAAGTGTGAAGCCTTTAAGGAATTTAATTTGATGTTGCAACATGATATTTTTAAAATGCTGTTCCACCCCCACTAATCTTAAAAAGCGGCAAAAAGACAGCAAAGGCCAAAAAGGCAACCGCTAGACCCAAAACGATAATCAACACTGGTTCAATAACAATGGCTAACTGTTCGGCCGTTCTTCCGATATCCTTTCTGTAAAACTCCACCGTTTCCATTAAAATTTTATCTAATCGACCGGTTTCTTCGCCGGTTGAAACCATTTGAGAAATAAATGGTGGAAATTCTTTGGGGTGGGCGGAAAAAACAACGCTCAAGCGTTCTCCGCGTGACACCCTTAATTCTGTTTCTTCAATAATCTCCTGATAAACGGTATGGCCAATAATGTCTTTGGTAATCTTTAAAGCTTGGGTAATGGGTAGGCCGGCCATAATCAAAACCGCCAAATTTTCACCTAACCTCACTAAATAAAACTTTTTCAAAAAGCCGCCCAGAAATGGTACCTTTAAGATAAAGCGGTGGTATCGCTTTTTAAACGCCAAAGATTTTTTAACCCCAAGATAAATAAGAATAGGAGGTACTACCACAAGTGGAGCTAAAAAAATACCGCCATTTTTCATAAACGTACCCACCGCAATTAAAATCTTGGTTGGCCAGGGTAAATCTCCGCCCATGGAGATTAATAATTCAGATAATTTTGGAATGATTATAAAAATGGCAACCAGACCAGCTAAAATAAAAACGATGATAACAAATATAGGATAGGTTAAGGCTCCCACAACCTTTTGTTTAAATTCATACTCATTTTCTAAGTGTTGCGCCAAGTAAACAAAAGAGTCCGCTACCTTACCGGTGGCTTCACCTGATTTAATAATACTGATGTAGAAAGGGCCAAAGGTTTTTGGGAAAAGGCCAAAGGCCTGGCTTAAAGAACTTCCCGTTTCAATTGATTCGGCAATCTTAAGCAACTGCTCTCTCAAAGTAGGATTATCGGTTTGCGCCACTTGCGTTCTGATGGTTTCAAGAGGCGGGATAGCCGATTTAAGCATTGTGCCAATCTGGCGGGTAAGCATAATCAGCTCTTTAGCCGAAACATGACTAAAAATTTTTAAATCTTTAGATAAAATACTCTTATTCTCTTCAGCGGTCAAAGAGGTGGTGTAGAAACCGTATTTACCCAAGATATCTAAAGCCGCCTTCTCGGAAGAAGCCTCAATCACACCCTTTTGAACTTTACCTTCGTTGGTCCTGGCTGTATAACTAAATTTCATATTAATCAGATTGATTTAAGCCTAGCCTCTAAGTCCTCTGGGCTTAAAGAATAAATCACAGCGGTTTCTTTGGAAACCTGTTTGGCCCTAACTAAATCACTTAGCGATTGATTCATGGAAATCATCCCCTGCTTAGCAGAGGTTTCAATAATGGCTGGAATCTCATGAATTTTATCTTCTCTAACTAAATTAGCAATCGCCGGATTAACCAACATTATCTCGCAAGCTGGGATAAAGCCATCGTCTATTCTAGGAATCAGCCTTTGGGCGACAACTCCCAACAAAGAGCTGGCCAGTTGGGCCCTAATTTGACTTTGTTGATGGGGCGGAAAAACATCAATGATGCGATGGATCGTTTGGCTGGCTGAATTGGTATGCAAAGTGGCAAATACTAAATGACCAGTTTCAGCAGCAGTAATGGCTGTGGCGATGGTTTCAAAATCCCTCATCTCGCCAACCATAATCACGTTAGGGTCTTCTCTTAAGGTAGATCTTAAGGCTTTAGCAAAACTTAAGGTATCTTGATAAACCTCCCTTTGATCAATGATAGACTTATCGTCCTGAAACACATATTCAATAGGGTGCTCAATGGTAATAATATGTTCTCTCCGAGTATGATTGATCTCATCAATTAAGGCCGCTAAGGTGGTGGATTTCCCCTGCGAGGTAGCACCCGTAATTAAAACGCAGCCTTGCTTAGCCCTGGTAAATTTGTAAAGCACGGGCGGTAAATTGAGTTCCTCAATGGTCCTAATACGTGATGGAATTAACCGCATAGCCATGCTCAACATATTACTTTGAAAAAAAGCGTTAACCCTAAAGCGCGCGATACTATCAATATTATAAGCAAAATCAATTTCTCGCTCTTTGAATAATTGCTGTTGTTGGTTTTCATTAAGAACGCTCAAGACTAAACCTTGAGCCACGGCAGGAGTAATAACCGGCTCGCCCTCCACCTCCACCAAAACCGTACTTACTCTTAAAATTGGCGGGTGGCCGCAAGAAATATGCAAATCCGAGGCATTGCTTTTAATGGCAATGTCTAATAAATTTTTCATTTGCAGCTTATAGTCCATCTTATCTTCATTATAACATTTCAGCAAACCAACATCGGAGAATGTTGGATGGCTAAATTGCTAAAATTTCTTTAATCTTATCCACAACCTCTGACGGTTTAAATTGGCTTTTAATTAAATATTTCACAGCCCCGAGCTTAAGCCCTTTCTCCACTTCTTCCTTTTGGCCTAAATTACTTAAAATCACAACCTTAAGCGCGCTTAGGGCCGGGTCGGATTTAATCCTTTCTAAAATTTCCCAGCCACCCGCCCCCGGCAGAACAATGTCTAAAAGTATTAAATCTGGCCTTTCTGAACCCAAGGCCTCCAAGGCCTGCTCGCCATTCTTAGCTATTTTTATATTGAAGCCTGTATTCTCAAATTTCTGCTTATAAATATCAATTAAAAAAGGGTCGTCCTCAACAAGTAGAATATGATGCATATCTTTATTACATTCCTTCCTCCATCATACCTACAATTTCCTCAAAAGAAGTTTCGCCTTGCAATACTTTGATCACCCCTTCCTCTTCCATGGTAACCATGCCCTGCGTTCTCCCCTCTTGGAAAATAGCTTGTTCTGAAGGATTGGTATTGATAATTTTGCCCAAATCAGGGGTCATCTTAATCATTTCAAAAATCCCCTTCCGGCCAGCGTAGCCTTTCATATTGCATTTTTTACAGCCCTTAGCCTGATATATGGTAATAGGTTCTTTCAAATTCAATTGCGCCTGAACTTCCTTGGGAAGGCCCCTGTATTTCTCCACAAGATATCGTTTAGTCTGCCCCTCGGCTCTAATGGGAACCTTGCATTCAGTACATAAAACCCTCACTAACCTTTGGGCAATAGCCAAACTCAAAGCACCAGGCAATAAAAACGGTTTAACACCCATATCAACCAAACGGGGAATGACCCCTGGCGCATTATTGGTATGCAAAGTACTTAAAACTAAATGCCCGGTCAGGGCTGCCTGAACGGCTAGGCCCGCAGTTTCCTCATCTCTAATCTCACCCACCATGATGATATCGGGGTCCTGTCGCAGAATTTGCCGCAACCCCCTGCCAAATGTGTAGTTAATCTCTGGTTTTACTTGCGACTGATTCACTCCCTCCATAAAATATTCAACTGGATCTTCTAAGGTTACAATGTTCACCCCGTCATTATTAAGCAACTTCATGATTGAATACAAGGTAGTCGTTTTACCAGACCCCGTTGGACCCGACACAATAATCATGCCAAATGTTGATTGAATAGATTCTTGCAACTCTTTTTCATCACGACCCCCCAACCCTAAATCCTCTAAGGTTTTTAAACCTTGCAATGGGTCTAAAATACGAACTACCACTTTTTCACCTAAAGTGGTTGGAAAGGTAGAAACCCTAAAATCAATCCGCTTATCGCCAAATTGGGCTGAAAAACGCCCATCCTGAGGGAAACGGGTTTCATCAATCTTTAAGCCGCTTAAAATCTTGACCCGCGCCACAATGGCCGGATGTATTTTTAATGGCAAAACCAAGGAGGGGTACAAAACGCCATCCAATCTAAAGCGCACCTTGGAGTTGGTTCTGGTTGGCTCAATATGGATATCCGAGGCCTCGCCCTCAACAGCCTGACGCAACATCACGGCTACCATTTTAATTGTCGGGGCGTCCTCAACTAACCTTTCCAGGTTTTGCCGATCGCCACCAACGCCAGCCTCATCTTTTAGTTCACCTTCTAAATCCGCTAAAACATTCTCAACCTCCTTTTCGGAGGCAAGATATTTATTCAAATACTTCTGAAAATTAGACTGGCTAATTAAAAAAATACTGGGTGAAAATTTATTCTGCCGGGCTAAAAACTTCAAAGCCTCTTGCGCCTCAGCGTTTTCCGGATAAACCATACCTACCTCTATCTTTCGTTTATCCCGATCAACCGACAAGGGTACCATCTTATAAAACTCTACCGATTCCTTGGGAATCAAGGCTAAAACCTCTAAGGGCGTATCTTCGGCAATCTGATCTTTAAGAGGGATATCTAAAACCTCACTCTTTAATTTAAAAAGATCCTCTTCAGGGATAATCTTTTTTTCTATTAAAATCTCCTCCAAAGGCCTAGCTGATTTCACCCCCTCCTCCTGCAACTCAGCCAACTGCTTTGAAGAAATAATTTTCTTTTTTATTAAAGCCTGGCTTAAATCCATATGATATAAAAACCCGCCTAATAAGGCATGAACGGATTGTCCCTGCCAATATCTTCTTTTTTAGGAGGTGCAATGTTTTCAAAAGGCGAAAGGTCGTGAAGGCCCAATAAGGAATAAACCACACAGGTGTCCTGTCTACCTTTTGCATCAAAAACAGTCACCTTGGGGACATAGAGCCCTGCTTCTTTATAGACATAGGATGGATTTCTTTCTTCAGACATAGCACCATCACCAAAGTCCCATCTGTACTTCAATTGATCAGTGCTGTTTTCAATATTCACAGAAAAGATAAAGGTGGAATCTTTCTGGGTAGTGCCTTCCTTGGCACTGACGTCACAAGAAGAAATTTTAAATGGGGCACTGAAATCTCCAACCACTACTTCTGTATAGGCGCTTGCCTTTCTTGATTCAGTAACCTCCTGACCGCCCTTATAATAAGTAACCTTACCTTCCACCTCTACCATCGCCCGATATGTACCGGCTTTTTCATAACTGCAGGTATTTTCAGCTACCATCTTTTTCTGGGCCGTAACTGAATTAGCCTTATCGGCCGATGGGAAATCAAACTTCCCATCGTTATTACAATCAAAACGATAAACAAACTGTCCCTCAATAGGGCCCGCAATATTAGCAGTTAAACTCACCTTAGTGTTGGGCGAAGTGATAGCTGGGGTAGCCTCCAGTGTTACTTGCATTTCCGGTAGAGTAACCTTAAGGGGCTCCCTTAGCACATTCCAATTGATCTCCACGCTCTGGAGTGGCTGGGACATTTTTTCAACGGCTGGTAGGGCGAAAAATTTAGCATCAAAAAATATTTTGCTTATAAGAATAATCAAAAGAATTAATCCTAAAACAACTAATAAATATTTAAAGGCTTTATCGCCATTGAGTTGAACGGGCATAGGCTAAAAAATTAATAAGAATATGTTTTGATAATCAAAGTAAACGTCGTCATATTCATTTGCGTGGGCTCAACAGTGAAAGACAGCTGTTTGACGTCAAACACCCTAGCTGATTTTTCTACGGTCTTCAAAAAGTTCTCAAAAGAATTTAAAGGACCCATAACCACCAAGGAAACGGAAGCAATCTTAATATTAGGATTCTCGCCGCTTGCGCCTTCGTTACTAACTGCCACACCACCCAATAAAAGCCCGCTATCGGAAGCAGTTTTTTGAAAATAAGTTAAAAGGTCGGGGGAAAATGGTTCTTGGGGTATGGCCGAATTAATCTTATCTAAAACTACCCGGTAATCCACTAAGTTGTTTTTCAATATTCTTAAGGCAGCGTAATAGTCGTTTTTATCTTTAATATCAGTTTGTAAATATTGAACCTGCTTCTCGGTCACTAAAAACTTTTTATATTCAGGAAAAACAAAATAAACAAAAACCAATAAAGCTAAAAAGATTAATATTGGAACAGCAAAAAGCCTTTTTTCCATTTTTTTTAGAAACCCGCTATCCCTGCCATGCTATACCTTAATAGTTTTGGCTATTGATTAGCGGAGGTAAAAACATTATCAGCAAGTTCTATGGATAAATTAAAGGAAACGCCGCTATCACTCAAAGACACACCGCTTGCGCTAAGTTGCCGCACAGCAGGGTTCTCTCTCAAACTTAGAAGTTGCTCTCCCAAAGTTTTGAAATGGTCAGTCTGAGCGTCCAGCGATAATGTCACGCGGCCCGCTTCAAACCCTAAATTAACACTTTTCAACCGTACTTTCTTTAGGCAAATGCTTTTTAAAAAATCAAAAACCCGTGAAGCAAAGTAATGTTTAGACCATAAAGAAGAGAAGTCACCTATTTTTGAAGCAGTCTGAACCAAATCATTTTTCAAATCAAAATTGTCACCGGTATCTAAGGTCATCAGCTCCTGTTCTGCGGATATCCTTTTTTGATCCCACGAAGGATTCAAATAGGAATTCAGAAAAACAAATGTCCCCAAACTGACCAAAAATAGCCCTGCTGACAAAACAACCCATAGATTAACCTTAAAAGGCGTTTCTACTTTAGGTTTAGGGATAATCTTAATAATGGATGGATCCTGTAACATAGTTTTAAAAATTATTGAGTTACACTTCTACTCCCATCATGCCTACGCCAATGGCCACGGCGAATGATGGGCCTAATCGCTTTAGTCTTTCCCCTAAGGACTGGGGAGAGGCCAAAGAGCGAAATGGATCAGCCAGAGAAACATTCTTTTTCAAACGAGAGGATAAATAATCCTTAAGGCCAAACAATGAAGCCATGCCCCCCGAGATAATAATGTCTTCAATATGTTTAGTCTGCTGACCTTGCGAGAAATCATTACAAATCTTTTCAATTTCTGAAGCAAAAACGTCAATCTTAGCAGATAAAACCTTGAAGGCCTCGGCATGATTAGGATCTAAACCATATCTTTTTTTGATGGCTTCGGCTTCATTAAAATTAACCTTCAAAACTGTGCTTAATTCGTCAGTTAAGGCGCTGCCTGAAATATCAAAACTGTGGCTAGTGAGCAAATTGTGACTCTCAACAATGCTAATCGTGGTGCTTTGCCACCCAAAATCAATTAAGCAAACTGGCTGAGAAAACTTACTTGATGCAGTAACTGATCTAATTAAGCCGAAAACTTCAGCCTCTAATCCTTTAATTTCAAATCCGCAAATTTCAGCCACCCTTTGATAGCTTAAGAGAACTTTTTTAGGCACTGCCACTAATAATACCTTAAGCCGAACAGCCGGCAATCTTTCCTCTTTTTCAATGATTTGCCAATCAAAACTAACTTCGGATAAGGGGATAGGAATATGATGTCTAGCCTCAAACTCAATGGCATTAGGAATTTCTGCTTCACTCATCGGCGGCAGGGTAAACGTAGTAAAGAATGTGGAAAAGTCAGGGATAGCAAAAGCTACTTTTTGTTGTTTAATATTTACCTTTCGTAAAATCCCTTTCAAAACTCCAGCCACCCGATCAGCCAACAATAGCCCTTCTTCAGAATGGAAAGCTTTTAGGGATGACTCGCCTTGAGGTAACTGAAACTCTACGTAATTTTCTAATTTTTTCTTGGAGCCTCTAGAAGAGAGCTCCACCATCTTAATAGACGCCACCCCCACATCAATGCCTAAAGCCGCTTTCTGAAATAAAGAAACCATAATTATTATATCACTTTATTAGTGATAAAAAAATGTGTAAGATTGAATAATGAATTTACTAAAAAAATGTAAGGAAAAAATCGTTGAAACGCTTTTCCCTGCTTGGTGCTTAAACTGCCACAAAGAAGGAATGGCACTTTGCTCTGATTGTCTAAGCTTAATTGAAATTAATCCTTGGCAACACTGCCCCTTCTGCCCAAAGCCCAAAAGAGTAATCAATAAAGGTAAATGCGGCAGCCATCAACATTTTGCTTTAGATGGTCTTTTTTCCGCTGTTTCGTATCAAGACCCATTAGTTAAAAAAATTATTCGGGCATTCAAATATCAGCCCTTCTTGAAAAATTTAGATCAACAACTTATTCAAATCATTTTAGCACATTTTCAAATAAGCGAAAACAAAATACTTTTCCACAGTCAAGATAATAGTTGTTTAATCGCAATACCGATTTCTAAATCAAAACTAAAGAGGCGAGGATATAATCAATCCAGCCTTCTAGCTAAAGGGCTTAGCACTTTTTATCAAATCCCTATCTTGGAAAACATACTTATCAAAACGAAAGAAACAAAATCCCAAGTTAGTCTAAGTAAAGAGGAGAGAAAAGAAAATTTGGCTGGCGCTTTTTCAATCACCAGTTCAGAAATAATCAAAAATAAAATCATCTTTTTAGTAGATGATGTTTTTACCACTGGCGCCACCATGGAAGAAGCAGCTAAAACCTTGAAAAGGGCTGGCGCTAAAAAAGTGTTTGGCATCGCCGTCGCCCGGGAGGGCTTAAATTAAAATCCAAATTGCCAATATTTATTAGGTAGTCTTATCAAAAGCCCTGTAAAACTTAATTAAATTCTCAATTTCTTTTTTCTCGTTATAGCCTGTGGCTTTTTGTCGTTTCTTCTCTAACTCCTCCAAGCGCTTCTTGTAATCAATCTTGGAGATATAGTTTCCTGGCTCGCCGAAAATCTCTTGAAGCATCTTTTTGCGGTGCTCTCTGTCAACAGGATTATAAAAACCATCAATCTTGGACGGCATTCTTTCAGCCCTTAACCTTAAGCTTTCCTTGGACATATAGGCAGCTGTACCCCAAAAGCTTTTCTCTTCTGGTTCTACAGCTGGAGCTGACGCTGGCTTTGACGCCTGCTTAGACGAGTTGTTTGCAGGGCTTAACGATTTAATAATAAAATCAACAATCCCCATAAGTTAAACTCTAATAATGCCCAACCAAAGATTAGAATTATCAATTTTAATCTCTTTGCTCGCTAAAAATTCTCCTTGCTGGCTGTCATTTTCCAGTAATTTTCGGGACTTAGTAGTTTCTAAAATCTGTTTTTGGTTTTTAGATAAAATTTGATTAACTTCATCAGCGGCCGAATAATGAATATCTATTTTATCAGCGGGCTTAAGCCCTGCTTTCTTTCTTAAATCCTGAATGTGTCTGATAACTTCTCGCAATTGCCCTTCTTCTTTCAATTCATCAGTCATGGTGATATCTAACTCCACACCATCTTTCATGCTTTCATCAATCAAAATCTCTTTAGCATTAACCTCGTCTTGGATTAGCCTCAAAAGCTCTGCCTGATTCTTGGTTCGTATCTTTAAAGCCGTTATCGGCTGTCTAACTCCCACTCCAAGCTCTGCCCTTTTTGCTAAGGCCGAAGAAACAATAGCGCGAGTTGCTGTCATTTGATTTTCCAACTCATCAGCAATAACTTTTTTATTGGCCTTAGGCCAATCACATAAATGCACTGACTCGGGGTCACCCTCTCTTTTCAGTTCCTGGTACATCGTTTCAGCTAAAAATGGCATCAGCGGGGCGATTAATGTAGCTAAAGTGGAAAGTACGCTATGTAACGTTTGTTCTGTTGCTTGCTTTTCTTGAT
>JAQTPV010000034.1 GCA_028712605.1 Minisyncoccota bacterium
AGGGAGAGATTGGGGCTAATATGGCTGGCTACCAAAAGCAGTTCGGGTTAATTTTAGATATGGATAAGGTGGAGTTGAGATATAACTCCGAATGGCTTAGTCAATTAAATTTCAAGGATGTTTTGGGGTTGGCTATGAATTTTACAGCCCAGCAAATGATTCAGCGGCGCAATTTTAAAGAACGTTGGGAGTCCGCCAGTCCAATTGGCTTGCATGAATTAATGTATCCGTTAATGCAGGGCTATGATTCAGTAGCAATTAAAGCTGATGTGGAGCTGGGTGGTTTTGATCAATTATTTAATTTAAAAGCTGGTCGAGAGATTCAAAGAGCATCTAAGCAGCCCCCGCAGGACATCATGACCCTTAAAATGCTTTATGGTTTAGATGGCCGGAAAATGTCTACCAGTTGGGGTAATGTAATTAATATTACGGATGAACCAGGTGATATGTATGGTAAGGTTATGTCGCTGAAAGATGAGTTGATTGGTGACTATTGGGAATTGACCACCAGGTTGCCGTTGGAAGAGGTGGGGCAAATAAAAAAAACTTTAACTGAAGGCCAGATTAACCCAAGGGATATTAAGGCCAAATTAGCTCGAGAAATTGTAAGGCTGTATCATGGAGAAAAGGAGGCTGAAGGGGCGGAGAGAGAATTTGAGAAAATATTTCGCAGTAAAGAGTTGCCATCGGATATACCTGATTTTCAAGCGCAAAAACCTACTTATCCGATTTTGGACTTGTTGGCGGATTCTGGCTTGGCGGGTTCTAAAAGCGAGGCTAAAAGATTGGTTACGGGTAAGGCGATAGAAATTAATGATGCTATACATGATGATTGGAAGGAACAAGTTGAGATAAAGGATGGCATGGTGATCAGGGCTGGCAAGAGAAAATTTATTAAAGTTAAGCTGAAGTAAGTTTGAAAATATGCCAAAAAAAATCCTTATTGTTGAAGATGAGCCTATTCTAAAGGAGATGTATGAGCAAAAATTTAGGCAAAGCGGCTTTGAGGTTTATGCGGCCAACGATGGTGAAGAAGGATTTTCTTTAGCCTTGAGGGTAAAGCCTGATTTAATTTTGTTGGACATTCTGTTGCCCAAAGAAAATGGTTTGGCTTGGCTGAAAAGGGTCAGAGGTAATGCTCAATTGGCCAAGATAAAAGTAGTAGCTTTCTCTAACTTTGATGATCCAAATAGTAAGAATACAGCCGCTGAACTGGGCGTAGTAGATTACCTGATTAAAACCAACTTTACTCCAGCTGAAGTCATAGAGCGCGTGAAAAGCCATTTAAATTAACTTATGAAGAGAACAACTATTATTGAAACAATTAAAACTATAGGTCAGAAGGTGAAGGTGTGCGGGTGGGTCCATGCAGTCAGAAGCCATGGTAAGATTATCTTCATTGACCTTAGGGATCAAAGTGGAATTCTGCAGACCGTTTTTATTCCTGCCAACAAGGAGGCATATGAGAAGGTTAAGGAGGTAAGGCCAGAGTGGGTAGTGGAGATTGAGGGCACGGTTGGGGAGAGGCCAAGCGGTATGGAAACAGAAAAGTTACCGACTGGGAAAGTAGAACTTTTAGCGGAGGAGGTAACCGTGCTGAATCAATCCAAGACCCCCCCTTTTGAGTTAACTGGCGATTCAAGAAAAATTAACGAAGAGAAGAGATTAGAGTACCGTTATTTGGATCTTAGAACCGAAAGGATGAAGGGCAATTTAATTTTAAGGCATCAGGCCGCCCTCTTTATACGTGAATTTTTAGATAAAAAAGGATTTTTGGAAATAGAGACTCCAATTTTAACCAAAAGCACACCCGAGGGTGCGAGGGACTATATCGTGCCTTCACGACGAGAAAAGGGTAAATTTTACGCTCTGCCGCAAAGTCCGCAGCAATATAAACAATTATTAATGGTGGCAGGTGTGGAAAAATATTTCCAAATCGCTAAATGTTTTCGCGATGAAGATACGAGGGGAGATCGTCAGCCAGAGTTCACTCAAATGGATTTAGAGATGTCCTTTGTTGCTCAAGAGGATATCATGAGATTAAATGAAGAGCTCTTGATTGCTTTGGTCCATGAGCTGATGCCCCAAAAGAAAATTCAGCAAATTCCTTTCCCTAGAATTACTTACCAGGAGTCCGTAAAGAAATATGCTACTGACCGCCCAGATTTAAGAGCGGATAAAAACGATTCAGATTCACTGGCTTTTTGTTGGGTTATTGACTTTCCTTTTTTTGAAAGAAATGATAAGGGCGATTGGACATTTACCCATAATCCCTTTTCCGCTCCAAAACCAGAACACATGGATTGGCTAATGGCTAAAAAAAATATAGCTGACATTCTAACCACCCAATATGATATAGTTTTGAATGGTTATGAAGTCGGCGGTGGCAGTATTAGAACCCATACGCCAGAAGCTTTGGAAAAGGCGTTTGAAATAATGGGGTATCAGTCAGAAAGGATACAAAAAAATTTCGGCCACATACTAGAGGCCCTGTCTTTTGGGGCGCCGCCACATGGCGGGATTGCTTGGGGGTTAGAAAGATTATTGATGCTTTTAGTGGGCGAGGAGAGTATTCGGGAGGTAATGGCTTTCCCCAAAACTGGCGATGGCCGGGATTTGATGATGGGGGCTCCTTCTGAAGTTGAATCTAATCAGTTAAAGGAACTGCATTTGAAAAGCGCCCCTTAAATCAAGTGGCGGTTTTTTAAAAAATATTTTCTTATGAAAAGGACAACCCTTTTTTTAATTTCTTTTTTAATAAGTTTGCCTTTTTGGTGGTCGGTTAATTATTTACAGGCCAATTTGGAGGAACAGTTTTTGGTAGAGTCGTTAGAGAAGGAGCCGCCTGCTTTTTTTCTAGCCGGTATTCAACAGCAATATTCATTGCAACAAGAAAGATTAAAGGAGGCTCAATGCTCTCATATTTTGGCTGGAAACGCTATTGCAGCCTTGGTAGATCGGGACGGAAAGCCGGAGATTATTTTTCAGAAAAACATTGACACTATTAAGCCCATTGCTAGCATTACTAAGCTAATGACGGCTCTTATCGCTCGCGATTTTCTAAAACCAGATCAAGAGGTTACCATATCAGAGAAGGCAGTGAGGCAAGCTGATGAAACAGGGCTTCTTAAGGCTGGCGATAAAATTTTAGTAGCTGATTTAATGAGGATGGCGTTGATAGAGTCAAGTAATGATGCTGGGTTTGCTTTGGCTGAAGCAGTAGAGGAACAGAATTTTGTTTTAGCTATGAACATTAAGGCTCAAATGCTAGGGATGGTTAACTCTTATTTTTTCAACCCTACGGGGCTTGACGATACTGACAAGGGCTTATCGGGTACAAATTATTCTACAGCCAGAGATTTAGTCGTTTTAGCTCAAAGTATTTTATCGGAACCGGAGATTTTAGAAATTTTAAGACAAAAACAGTATTCTTTTTATCTCAATGATGTTTTTCACCACGAACTAATTACCACCAATGAATTATTAGGGGAAATCCCCGAGATTATTGGCGGTAAAACTGGCACCACTGATTTAGCCGGCTCATGTCTTTTAGAAATTTTAAAAACCAAAAATCCAGAGAAGTACTTGGTGGCCGTTGTTTTGAACTCGCCAGATCGCTTCAGCGACATGCGAGCCTTAATTAACTGCGCAAGATGAAAATAGTTTTTGCGGGTTGATAACGCTCTCTTGAGACGACAGCTTTTGCGAACTTTATCTTATTTATGGTTTCACAAATCTTTAATCCTATAGAAGTTCAGATTATTAAGATTTTTGCCTTATGCGCTTCATCTTTATTGATAGCGTTTTTGTGGGCACCCAGCTTGATTAAATTTCTTTATCGTTATCAGTTATGGAGAAAATCAGCTCGCACTAAAACTATTGATGGTAAGCCCGCGCCTATTTTTTATGGCCTGCATAAAGAGCGGGAGGTTTCAGTGCCGAGATTAGGCGGAGTTTTAGTTTGGGTAACGGTAATTTTGGTAGCTTTTTTCTTCGCTTGGCTAAACAAGCTTTTTCCAGGCCACTTTTGGTTTCAAAAATTAGACTTTTTATCAAGGGATCAAACTTGGTTACCATTAATTACTTTACTGGCAGCTTCGCTTTTGGGTTTAGGTGATGATGTTCTGCAAATCTTTGGCAAGGGCGGTTATAAGGCCGGAGGCTTAAGTTTTACTAGAAGGTTTATAGTAGTGTTTTTAATTGGTCTAATCGGTGCCCTTTGGTTTTACGGGAAACTAGAGTTCCAGACTCTGCACGTTCCTTTTGTGGGCGATGTAGCGGTTGGGTTTTTGTACATTCCCTTATTTATTTTAACCGTTTTGGCTTGTTGGTCGGGTGGTGTGATTGACGGCATTGATGGTTTAGCCGGTGGCGTGTTCGGAATTATTTTTATGGCTTTTGGCATTATTTCTTTGGCTGGAGCGCAGTATAATTTGGCTGCTTTCTGTATGGTACTGGCTGGCGCCATTATGGCTTTTCTATGGTATAATATTCCGCCAGCTAAATTTTATATGGGCGAAACCGGTATGATTGGTTTAACCGCCACCTTGGCCGTAGTGGCTTTTTTAACTAATTCTGTTTTAGTTTTGCCTATTATCGGCGGCCTTTTAGTGTTGGAGGCTGGATCCGTGATCGTTCAGCTTTTAGCTAAAAGGCTCTTAAAGAGGAAGATATTTTTATGCGCCCCGTTTCATCATCATTTGGAAGCTAAGGGCTGGTTGCCCCAGCAAATTACCATGCGCTTTTGGTTAATTAATATTGTGCTGGCCATTGCGGGTATCGCTATTCGGCTAATGGGTTAGACTTTTGTATGCTGATAGAAGAGTTAAGAAGTAAGAAAATAATAGTTTTAGGGTTTGGAGAAGAAGGGAAAGACAATTATTTAGCTCTTAGAAAATTATTCCCAGAGCAGGTTTTGGCTGTAGCCGACAGAAAGAGGTTGGATGACTTTGCAGTGGGGGAGCAGAAAATATTAAAAACCGATAGAAAAATAAGATTACATCTGGGCCCCGATTACCTTAAAGCTTTAAGAGATTACGAGGTCATCATTAAAACCCCTGGTATTCCCAGTAGCGCCTTGAAGCCTTTTTTGGCGAAGGGAAGTAGGGTAATCACCCAAACAGAAATTTTTTTCGCTAATTTTCAAGGTAAAATAATCGGCGTTACGGGCACTAAAGGTAAGGGTACTACGAGCGCTTTAATTTTTAACATTCTGCAGATCGCTGGTTTTGATACGAAATTAGTAGGCAATATTGGGCAACCTGTCTTCCAGCTTTTGCTCCGCGCTAAGCCCAATCAGATATTTGTTTACGAACTGTCTTCGCATCAATTACAGAATTTGAGATTTTCTCCTTGGGTGGCTGTTTTTTTAAATATCTTTCCAGACCACTTAGAGTACTATAAAAATTTTCAGAACTATCAAAAAGCCAAAGAGAGCATTACTGCTCATCAGAGTTCCAATGATTTTTTAATTTATAATAGTGACGACAAAGTGGTTCGCGAGATTGCGCAAAAAAGCCGAGTTCAAAAAATTGCTTTTAACAAAAAAACAACGAATCAAGTTTTAAGAATTATCCAGCGAAAAGATATTCCCTTAAGAGGAGATTTTAATTTGATGAATATAGCCGCTGCTTACTTAGTGGCTAAGATTTTAGGAGTAGGGGAGTCATTAATTAAAAAGGGTATCCGGTCTTTTAGGCCTTTGCCGCACCGTTTGGAATTTGCTGGACGATATCGCGGCATTGAGTTTTATGACGACTCTATGGCTACTGTGCCCCAAACAACAGAAGTGGATATTAAAGCTTTAGGGCCAAGGCTCACCACCATTATGTTGGGTGGTTCCAGTAAGGGCGAAATTGACTTTTCATCTTTGGCTATGAAGGTTGTTCAGAGTCATATTAAGACCGTTATCTTATTCCCAGATACTGGTCAGGCAATTTGGCGGGCCATTGAGAGGGCCTCAAAAATAAGAAAGAAAAGACCACCCCAATCTTTTCCGGCCCTTTCAATGCAAGAGGCCATAGAAATCGCCTACCAGCAAACGAATAAAGGAGAGCTTTGTCTTTTAGCGCCAGCTTCCGCCAGCTTCTCTTTATTCCGTGATTATAAGGAACGAGGAGATTTGTTTAAAAAATATGCCCAAAGACTTGGACAAAAAAAATAGCGTAGACTTTATACTTTTGGGGGTTATTTTAGTATTAGTGGTTTGGGGTATTCTGACAGTAAGCACAACCTCTTTCCCTTTATCTCTGCAGAAATTCGGACATCCTTGGTATTATTTTTGGCATCAGTTTAGCATGTTGATTGGGGGTATAATCCTAGGATTTATTTTTTTTAAACTCAAATCCGAGACCCTAAGGCGCCTATCGCCTTATCTATTTTTTACTAATTTAGCAAGTCTGCTTTTGGTTTTTGTGCCCAAACTTGGCGTTGGGCTACAGGGAGCTCATCGTTGGTTAGATTTTGGCTATTTTTTATTGCAGCCCTCGGAGTTTTTAAAAGTTAGTTTTGCCTTGTATATGGCAGCTTGGTTAGCTGGCCGAGTAGAAGGTCGTAGAGCCAAGAGGCAGAGCGGGGGAGAGGGCTGGAAAATGTTATTACCGTTTTTACTGACTATCGGGGTTCTTTTCGCTATTTTAATTTTGCAGCCGGATATGAGTACTTTAATTATAGTGGCTATTATTGGGGTGGCCATGTATTTTTTAGCGGGTACTCCGCTTTGGCATAGTTTGTTAATCGCTGGTGGGGGAGTTTCGGCTATTCTTTTGGCTATCCGTTTAGCCCCTTATCGAATGTCGCGCTTCACTACTTTTTTAAATCCCGAGGCTGACCCAATGGGTTTAGGTTATCAATTAAAACAATCAGTCATTGGGATTGGTTCAGGCAAGTGGTGGGGTATTGGCAGCGGATTAGCCTTTGGTTTAAGTCAGCAGAAGTTTGGTTTTTTGCCTCATCCCACAACTGACTCAATTTTTGCTATAATAGGAGAGGAGCTGGGTTTTGTGGGAGCTGGTTTGTTAATTATCTTATTTGCCCTTTTTGCCTGGAGAGGATTTAAGGTGGCTAATCGTTTGGAGGATGGATTTAGTCGCATATTAGCTACAGGATTAGTCTTTTGGATAACTTTCCAGGCCTTATTTAACATTGGGGGAATCATTGGCGTGATGCCTTTGGGGGGTGTGCCTTTACCATTTTTTAGCTATGGCGGCTCTCATATCATTACTGAAATGATAGGTATGGGAATTCTACTTAATTTATCAAGAAAGGTTAATGCTTAATTAAAAAATTCTTTATG
The DNA here is from genome assembly GCA_028712605.1 of Minisyncoccota bacterium. GTDB lineage: Bacteria > Patescibacteriota > Minisyncoccia > Minisyncoccales > CG1-02-41-26 > JAPLWD01. The sequence continues at coordinate 7,295 of JAQTPV010000034.1, forward strand.
GCAAAAATTGTTTTTACAGGAGGAGGAACAGGGGGTCACATTTTTCCTTTAGTGGCTATCATTAGAGAGATTAGGAAAATAAAACCCAATTCCTCTGACTTAATTATTAATTATATAGGTCCAAGAGATGACTACAGTTTACAAATTCTATCTAAAGAGGGTGGTATTAATATTAGGTTTGTTTGCGCCGGCAAGCTTAGGCGTTACTTTGATTGGCGTAACTTTATAGATTTTTTTAAAATTCCGGCAGGCTTTTTTCAGTCACTTTGGCATTTATTTTGGCTGGCTCCAGATTTAGTGTTTAGTAAGGGAGGGCATGGGTCTTTCCCTGTGGTTTTAGCTGCAAAAGTTTTAGGTATCCCTGTATTTTTGCATGAGTCTGATGCTATACCGGGCTTGGCTTCCCGGATTGAAA